>JAPOSK010000100.1 GCA_026709725.1 Paracoccaceae bacterium
CAGCGTGGCGCGCTTGCTGAACCTGCTCGAAGCCGGCGGAATCATCGAAAAAATGTGGCCCGGAAAAGGCCGCCGCGCCTCCATCTACTTCTTTCCCGAGTTGTTAAAAATTATTGGGTAGCGGAAGGCAACGCGCAGCCAAAACCACGGCAGAATTAATCCGCCCTGTCCGGCGGTGTTGACACTGCAGAATCTGTTGTATAATCCCCCCATGCCTCCCGCCAAGAAGCGCAAGAATATTCAGTCCTATCGCCACGCCGGGGAGAAGCGGGCGAACAACCCCCCGGTCGGCCTGGTGACCCCGCAGACCGACCCGGACGCCGGGCAGAAGCGGACTTGGGCCTACGACCCGCACATTGGTCCGGCGTTGCAGTGGACCGGCAAGGCCGAGCGGACTTCGTTTGCGGTGCCGACGGTGTCGCTGCATGTGCATGAGCGCATTGAGGCGCGGACGATTATTGAGGCGGTCAGGAAGACCAACGGCGAGACCAACGGTGTGCAAACGCCGCTTTTTGCATCATCAGAACAAAACCCGCCGTTGCGCGAGGCGGTGGAGTTTTACCGCCACCGTCACAACTGGAGCAACCGTCTCATCGCCGGCGACAGTTTGCTGGTGATGAATTCGTTGCTGGAAAAGGAGGGCATGGGCGGCAAGGTGCAGTGCGTTTATATGGACCCGCCGTATGGCATTAAATACGGCGGCAACTTTCAGCCGTTTGTCGGCAAGCGCGATGTGAAGGACGGCGCCGACTCTGATTTAACCCGCGAGCCGGAAATGATTCGCGCGTTCCGCGACACTTGGGAGTTGGGGATTCATTCCTATCTTTCCTATATGCGCGACCGGCTGTTGTTGGCGCGCGAGTTGTTGAACGACAGCGGCTCGTGCTTCGTGCAGATTTCGGATGAGAATGTGCATCTGGTGCGGAACTTGATGGACGAGGTTTTTGGAGCGGGGAATTTTGTGAGTTTGATTCCATTCAGGACCAAAACCGGTCGCTTGGGCTCCACCCACTTGGACAGCGTATTTGACTTTCTCATTTGGTATGCGAAAGATGCAAAAACAATGAAATACCGTGAACTATTCACAGAAAAAACTGTGGAGGGCGATGCGATATGGTCTTTCTTTGAATCGGGTAACGCCGAGCGCAGAAGGATGACTAGGGAGGAAAAAAATAACCACTCCTTGCTTCCCAAAGGTGGAAAAGTTTTTCGCCTGCGGTCGCTGGCGCCTGTTGGCCATAACGCCAATGCAGTTTTCAATATTGAATTCAACGGCAAGGTATATGGCCCTCCTGGCCCGAAAGGAAGACAAAGTTGGACCACGAATAAAAAAGGTGTTGGCAGGCTAATCGAAGCAAATCGAATCATGCCTGTCAGCAATCATCTGGAATATATCTATTACCATGATGATTTCCCTTACACTGCAATTAGCAACAATTGGAGTGAGACCAGGGGCGCATCTGATAAGAGATACGTCGTTCAAACCGATGCGGAAATCATCCAGCGTTGCCTGCTGATGACCACCGACCCCGGTGATTTGGTCTTCGACCCGACTTGCGGCAGCGGCACCACCGCCTTCGTTGCCGAGCAATGGGGCCGCCGCTGGCTCACCTGCGACACTTCGCGCGTCGCCGTCACCCTCGCCAAGCAGCGCCTGATGACGGCGGTGTTTGACTATTACAAACTGGCGCACCCGGACCAGGGCATCGGCAGCGGTTTTCAATACAAAACCGTGCCGCACATCACCCTGAAAAGCATCGCCAACGACGAGCCGCCGGCCACCGAGACGCTGTACGACCAACCGCTAAAAGATTCCGGCAAAGCGCGCGTCACCGGCCCCTTCACCGTGGAAGCGGTGCCGGCGCCGAGGGTGAAGTCCATCGCCGAGCCAGAGGTTGCGCCCGCGGACGAACCGGCGCCGGTGGACAACTCCATTGCGCGCGAGGGTGAAACTCTGCGGCAGGAGGAATGGCGCGACGAACTGGAAAAATCCGGCGTGCGCGGCAAAGCCGGGCAGCGAATTATGTTCTCGCGGGTGGAGTTGTTCCCCGGCCGCCACCTGCACGCCACCGCCGAAACCCGCCCCGACGACAGCGGCGCAAACATAACGCGCGAGGCGGCAACCGCCTACAACCCGCAACACGCGGTGATTTGCTTCGGCCCGGAACATGCGCCGCTGGAGCGGCGGATGGTGGAAAGCGCACTCACCGAAGCCGGCACTTTGCGCGCCCCCAAACCGACCATCATCATCTTCGCCGCTTTTCAATTTGACCCGGAAGCGGCCAAGGACATAGACGAAACCAACTGGCCCGGCATGACGCTGCTGAAAGTGCAGATGAACGCCGACATGCAAACCGCCGACCTGCGCAAAAAGCGTCGAGACAGCGACAGTTTCTGGCTGGTGGGGCAGCCGGATGTGGTGTTGTATCAAATCCGCAAGGGCCCGAACACCGGCAAATGGCGCGCGGAAGTGCGCGGTTTCGATTACTTCGACACCCGCAGCGGCGAACTGCTGTCCGGCGGCGGCGAGCGGATTGCGATGTGGATGCTGGACACGGATTACGACGGCCGGAGTTTGTATCCGAGGCAGGTGTTCTTCCCAATGGCAGGGGAAAAAGACGGCTGGTCACGCCTGGCCCGCAACCTGCGCGCGGAGGTTGACGAGGATTTGATTGAGGCGTATCGTGGGGTGGAGTCGCTGCCGTTTGAGGCTGGTAAGCACCGGCGGGTGGCGGTTAAAATTGTGGACGACCGGGGGGTGGAGAGCCTGCGGGTTTTGGAGGTGGAGTGATGGCCAAATCACAATCAGAAAAATACGGAGGGGATTGGACTAAGCGCAAGTTAGAGATGTTGCGCGCGTATCTTAACGCCTACACGACGGCTTTGAAAAACAAGCCGTTTAAGTTGTTGTATATAGACGCTTTTGCGGGCACAGGAAGCGTTGAATTGCCGGCAAAAGGCATCGATGGCACTCGGGAAATTGTCCAATTCGTCGACGATTCTGCCAGAGATGTTATCGAGGGTTCTGCCATGATTGCGACCAAAATCTATAATAAGAAATTCGATGAACTAATTTTCATTGAACAAAACAAGAAACGGTGTCAAGACCTTAAGGCACTTGCCAAGCGGTATGCCTCCAGAAATATCCGCGTCAAACAAGCCGAGGCGAATGCCTTTTTGGTGGAACTTTGCCAGTCTTGGCAAGCGGAACGTGGCGCCAGTTGGAGGGGCGTGCTGTTTTTGGATCCATTCGGCGCACAGGTTAAGTGGACAACTATCGAATCCATTGCAAATACGAAAGCTATGGATATGTGGATCTGGATTCCTGTTTCGGGGCTTTCCAGAATGTTGCCCGTGGACAAAAAGCCAGAAGATATTTCTGGAACATTGGCGCAGACGCTGGACAAAGTATTCGGCGGTGCCCATCGGGAGAAATTTTATAAAATTCAGATTGATCTCTTTCAAGAGCCGCGCTCTAGTAGGGCCCGCGGCGTAGAAATGATCAGAACAGTGTACAAGGATCAGTTGTGGGATGTTTTTGGGGCGCGTCTCCTGAAAGATTCGCGACTTTTCTATAATGATAAAGGCTCGCCGTCTTTTGAGTTCGTTTTTTGCACAGGAAGTGAGAACGAAAAGGCGATAACGCTTGCTCACAAAATCGCATCGCATATAATAAAAGCAAAGGAGTAAAAATAATGGCGCAACCCTCTAAAATAGAGTGGACGGACTCCACTTGGAATCCAGTCACCGGCTGCACAAAAATCAGCCATGGCTGTAAGTACTGCTATGCAGAGCGCATGGCCAAACGCCTCCAACTTGCCGGTGTTAAAAAGTATAAGGACGGCTTCCAAGTGGCCGTTCACACGAGCGCCTTGGATGAGCCAACTCGGTGGAAAAAGCCGAGAATGGTTTTCGTCAATTCCATGAGCGATTTGTTTCACAAAGATGTGACTACGGATTTTATTCTTTCCGTGTTTCACATCATGAATCAATCGCCGCAGCACATTTTTCAGGTGCTGACCAAGCGCCCGGGCCGTGTGTTGAAAATCAACAGAAAATTGCCTTGGACTCAAAATATCTGGATGGGAACCAGCATTGAGTCGGAGAGATGGCAGTCGCGCTTGGACGACCTCAAAAACACCAACGCGTACGTCAAATTTCTGTCCTTGGAGCCGCTTTTGGGCCCGTTGCCTAATCTCGACCTTGACGGCATTGACTGGGTTATCGTGGGCGGTGAATCCGGTCCGAAAGCAAGGCCCATGTGCATTGAATGGGTCAGGGAAATCCGGGATATGTGCATTGAAAAGAAAACCCCGTTCTTTTTCAAGCAATGGGGTGGTGTTTTCAAAAAGCGCACCGGACGGACTCTGGACGGTAGAGTTTGGAATCAATTCCCTGCTACCATGCGGAGGCAATTCCGTTGCAGGAAAACATCGTGACATTCAAAAAACACCCTGTGGATGCTGGGCACTGGCCACGACGGTCGGAGTTTGTATCCGAGGCGGGTGTTCTTCCCGATGGCGGGGAAAAACATGGCAAGTCACGCTTAGCCCACAACCTGCAGGCGGAGGTTGACGAGGATTCGATTGAGGTATATCGTGGGGTGGGACGTGGCCGTTTGAGGCTGGACAACCCCGGCGGGTGGCGGTTAAAATCGTGGATAATTGGGGTCTGCGGGTTGTTGACTTGCCTGAATAGGCAGAGGTATAATTGGACATTATGGACTACGAAAAACTGAAAACTGAAATCGACGCGATTGTGAAAATCGTGGAAAGCGTGCCGGAAAATCTCCGAGTGAAATGCTTCGAGATTCTCTTGAAGAATTACTTGGTTTCCTTAGACGCAAGCCATCCCGATGATACTGGCGGCCCGAGCGCGCGCCCAATCGCAAGCACCAACATTCCTTCCGATAGAGAGGTTGTCATGCGCCAGATTGGCGTAACCGAAAAGGAATTGTCTGATATTCTTGTCTTTGATGGCAGCGAAATTCATTTCATATCTGAGCCTAATGCTAAGAGCAAAGCCCACCGTGTGGTACAGTGGGCGCTTCTCTTGGCGCTCCGGAATGCCTTAACTTCTGATAAGGGGGATCTCCGCGTGGACCCCGAGGCTCTTCGCTCTATTTGCCAAGATAAAGGATGCTACGACGCGAAGAATTTTTGGGGAACTCTTAAATCCTCGACCCACGCCCCTCTGTTTGCTGGTCGCTTGCAATCCCAAGGCGACGCCCGTGTCCTTTCGCCTAAGGGCAAAGCTGCCCTTAAAGATCTGATTCGGGAATTGGCCGGACAGTGAGATGAAAGAAGAGATACTCGAAAAATTGAATAATTTTCGAGATGACCTGATGGGTCTCGCTCGTGAATCTCGCGCGAAAAAAGGCAAAATTAAGGAGATTCGAAGCCGTGCCGAAAAACTTGCCATGCTGTGGGCTGATGAATTGCGTAGCCCCTTGGAGCATAAATTCAAGCTGCCCTTGTCGGATATTTTCGATATGGCAGAGCAGATGAAGAATCTGTCTCGACTTTCCCAGAAAAATAGCCGGAGGACATCATATCAGAAAGTGCTCGAATCACCGACGCTTCGCGATTTCGGTGTTCGGTTCATTACTCCGATACAGCAGAACACTTCTATTGTGGAAGTTAATTTTAATTTCCACAAACAGTTTCCGAATCTTCCCAGCGCTCAGGAATCTGAGTATATGGGTGAGGCTATTGGCTGCGCCAACGCGAGTTGTTTTCGAGCGGCAGTTGTTATGGGCTGGTGTGCGGCAGTTGATAAAATTCAACAGCACATCGGTCAAAAACTTGGCTTTGATGAGTTCAATTGCGCTTCTAAGAAGATGAAAGAAGCGGATACAGGAAAATTCAAAAGATGGACAAAAGAATTTTCTATTTCTACACTCAGCGGCCTGCAGGAGTTGCATGAGGGTGACTTAATAGATGTGCTGGAATATTTGGAGGTTTTTGACTCTAATCAATCCAAGCGCCTTCACATCTGCCGCGAATATCGAAATCAAAGCGCCCACCCAGCCGATGCTCATATCGGAGAAGGACACCTTAGGGTTGTTTTCTCCGATATTGAGAAGTTTATATTCAGCAACTCCAAAATGAAGCGATGATTCGCTTTCTTTGGTAAGGTCTCGTGATGACGGAGGAGCAATGAGCACCGAAACCATCCCCCACCTAATCCTAAACTCCCCCTACGAGGAGCCAAAGGAGCACTGGCGCTACAACCGCGAGCGGAGAAAACACTCGCGGGAAAAGGCCCGGCGACAGGCCGGGTATCTGGTGGCGACGCCGCAGTCGCGGGATTTTGACGACCCCGGGGTGTTCATGCCGATTCCGCTGGCCAATGAAATCCGCAAGCGGGTGGGGCAGTGGCGCGTGGCGGGGTATCCCGGCGTGAGCGGGATGACGCGGCGGTTGCTTGCGTATTGGTCGGAGCGGGAGGCCGGGGACAAGCGCTTTTTCTTCTGCCAGTTGGAGGCCGCCGAGACTTTGGTTTGGCTGACCGAGGCGCCGGAAAGCGAGAAAACCGGCATTGACATTCCGTCTGATGGCGGAGAATTTCAGCGGCTGTGCTCCAAGATGGCCACCGGCACCGGCAAGACGGTGGTGATGGCCATGGTGATTGCGTGGCACATTCTTAATAAAGTCGCCGCTCCGCAGGACACGCGGTTTTCCAAAAATATTTTCATTGTCGCGCCCGGGCTGACGGTTAAAAATCGTTTGTCGGTGCTGAGCCCCGCCGACGACCACAACTACTACTGCAAAGAATTTGACATTGTCCCGGGGGATTTAATGGACAAACTGCGGCAGGGCCGGGTGCGGATTTGCAACTGGCACACTCTCGGCTGGGAAAGCGAGGAGAGAATCCAAAAGAAGAAAACCGTGGACAAGCGCGGCGCGAAAAGCGATGAGGCGTACACCAGAGAGGTGCTCGGCGAGATGTCCGGCGCGCACAATATTCTGGTGATTAACGACGAGGCGCATCACGCATGGCGGGTGAATCCCGAGGCGCACGGGAAATACATTCGGCAAAGAGACATGAAAGACAGCGCCGAGGAGGCCACCATCTGGGTCAGCGGCCTTGACCGCATACATAAAACCCGGGGCATTCTTGCCTGCTACGATTTTTCGGCGACTCCGTTTGCGCCATCGGGAAATCGCGGCTCGGAGGAGGCGCTTTTCGGCTGGATAATCAGCGACTTCGGGCTGAGCGATGCGATTGAATCCGGGCTGGTGAAGACGCCCAGGGTGGTGGTGCGCAGCGATGCGGTGCCGGATGCCAAAACCTACAAACCGGACCTTTACCATATTTATCCCAAGGTGAAGGACGACTTGAATCGCCAGGCGAAGCCTGAAGAGCGGTTGCCGGACCTGGTCATCGGCGCATACCACCTGCTCGGTGTGGATTGGCTCGAGACGGCGAGGGCATGGAAAGAAAACCCCAACATCAAAACGCCGCCGGTGATGATTACCGTGGCCAACCGCACCGAGACCGCCGCAAGGGTGAAATATGCGCTGGAAAACAAGCGGATAGAAATTGCTGAACTGTGCGATTCCGAGCGCATTTTGCACATCGATTCCAAAGTGCTGGCCGAGGCTGAGGCGGCGAATGAATCGGATGCGGAAGATGGCGCTGAGGCCGGCGGCGCTGAAAAGACAACCGCGCGCAAATTGACCCAGGCCGAGCGGGCCGAACAACTGCGCAAGCAGGTGGACACCGTTGGCAAGCACGGTGAACCGGGCGAGCAGGTGCAAAAAGTCATTTCCGTCGGCATGCTGTCCGAAGGGTGGGACGCCAAAACCGTCACCCACATCATGGGGTTGCGCGCGTTCACCAGCCAGTTGCTGTGCGAGCAGGTGGTGGGGCGGGGTTTGCGCCGCACTTCCTACGAAGTCAGCGAGGAGACCGGGCTTTTTGAGCCGGAGTATGTGAATGTTTTCGGCGTGCCGTTCAGTTTTCTGCCGCACGAATCTGTGGAAGGGCCCGAGCCGCCGGTGAAACCGAAAACCGCCATTGAGCCGGACCCGGACAAGGCGGGTTTTGAAATTTGCTGGCCCAATGTGGTGCGCATTGAGCACGCCTACCGCCCCCGCCTTTCCCTGGACAGGAAACAAGCCGGGTATCTGGAACTTGACACCGGCAACACTCACATCAGTGCAGAGTTGGCGCCGACGGTTGATGGAAAAGCCGACGTAACAAAACTCAGTGAAATTGATTTGGAAAAACTCGCCCGCAAATCGCGCCTGCAAACAATTATTTTTAAGGCGGCGCGGGATGTCTATGTGCAAATGAAGCCCGATTGGAAGGGCAACAAAGAATTTCTGCTGGCGCAGGTCGTCCAGTTGGCGGAGCAGTTCATCCGCTCGGACCTTATTCGCATCACGCCGCCTCTTTTCAACCAGGATGATTTGCGCCGCCGCGTCATGCTGATTTTGAACATGAGCAAAATCGTCAACCATCTGTGGCAGGCGATTCGCTTTGAGAACACCGAGAGGATGATTCTAATTTTTGACAAAGACCGCGTACGCCGCTCCACCGGTGACATGCGAACCTGGTATACGGGCAAGCCGTGCGAACCGGCGCAGCGCTCGCATATTAATTTTTGCGTGTATGACAGCACGTGGGAGGCGTCCGAGGCTTTCGAGTTGGACCGCAACCCCAATGTGGACGCCTGGGTGAAAAACGACCACCTGGGTTTTGACATTTTCTACATCCACGACGGCGCGGTGAAAAAATACTGGCCGGATTTCATCATCCGCATGAAGTCCGGCGATTTTCTCGTGCTGGAGGTCAAGGGGCAGGACAAGGACATCGACCAGACCAAACGCCGCTTTCTGAAAGAATGGACCAAAGCCGTCACCGCCGATGGCCGCTTTGGCAAATGGCACTGCGCGGTTTCGCGGCAACCGTCTGACATTAAAGAAATACTTAACCGTTACCGTTCCACCGGCAACGGCGCAAAGCCCGAATAAAATCCCCCTCGCCGCCGAACTCCCCAAGCAACTCCCCGG
>JAPOSK010000419.1 GCA_026709725.1 Paracoccaceae bacterium
TGCTGCCGGCGACCCCGGCGGGGGACGGGCCCGTCTCGCAGCCCCCCTTTGATGCCATCACCTTCCCGCTGGATGCGCTCTGGCCGGAGGGGGCAGGAGGCAGCGGGAAGGCGGAGGCCGGTTGACCGTCAGGGGGCGGGGGATGGGCAACGGATGATGCCGGCTGGATTGCCTCGTGCTCAGTCGAGAAAGTGTCGAAGCCTTCTGTTATTGATTCTCCGATGTGTATGGTTCCCCCTGTGCCGGATCCTTTGCAAGCGTGCTGTCGGATGGGCCCGGAGTGCCATTCAACTGTGGCAGTGCAAGAATGGGATGTCGGCGTTCAGCAGATGAAGGGCTGTGTGTCACGGTTTCCTAACCGGTATGACTGTATCGGAATGTGGCATGCCGGTTATCGGGAGGGGGAAGCCAGAGATGCTGGAAACGATGGTCGTGGAGAAGGAGCGACTCGACATCGGTGCATGTGATCCAGACCTGGGTATCGAGAGTGCAGATTTCATCCAGAAAGATGGTGCGGAGTTCCGGATCAAGGTGGGCAACGGCCTCGTCAAGGAGAAGGATGGGGAACATGTCAGAGCGGGTGGCAACAGCGCGGGCATTTGCGAGAACAATCGCGATGAGAAGCGACTTTTGTTCACCGGTTGAGCAATGGCTGGCTGGCCGACTGCTGGAGGTATGGTGAACGGTCAGGTCGGCTCGATGGGCACCTGAGAGTGTCCGACCCGCCCGCTGGTCGCGAAGGCGACTGTTCAGAAGGTGAGATTTGAGGGCCTTGGGGTCTTCGGCAATCTCACGCTGGGTCTCTGATTGTTGAACTGCAAGGGTGGCAGTGGGGAAACCTGTGACAGTGCTATCGAGAGCGCGCTGGATTGCGGCAAGTGCTGATCGGCGGTTTTGGGCAATGGTGGCACCCTGGTCGGCGAGCTGGATCTCAAGAGAAGTGAGCCAGTCATGATCCATGACACCATCCCGCAGGAGCTGGTTTCGCTCACGCAGAGCCCTGTCATAGCGATTGACGTGGACCGGATGTTCAGGGAACAGACTCATTGTCATTCGGTCGAGGAGTGCCCGCCGCCTGTCAGCGGGTTCGGTCCAGATGCGATCCATCAGGGGGGTGAGCCAGAGGATTCGGAGCCAGTCAGCGAGCTCGAGTTGGCGCGCAGGCTGGTCGTTGATCGTCAGTTGTCGGGTTGGCTGGTGCGGAAGGCAGGCATTGATAATGGTGAGGGATTGATCACCCTCAAGTTCAAGAATGGTCCGCCAGCCTCCCTGTTTTGTCGGTTGCCGGGCGAGCGCGTCATATTTGGCATTCCGCAGCCCCCGGCCTGGTGATGCGAGCGAGATCGCTTCAAGGAGACTGGACTTTCCCGACCCATTGGCCCCTGAGATGATAACATGTCGTTGGTCGGGGCTGACAATGCAGTGCCTGTGGCAACGATAATTATAGAGTTCCAGTCGTTTAATGCCTGTAGCCATAGCTGACAAGAGGCGGTGTCAGGCGAGTCTCTAGCGGCTGGGCATGACGATGTAGGTGCTGTGTTCATCCCCATTGTCGAGGACCATGACTGCCCGATCCTTGTCGCTAAAGAGAAAAGTGGCTTCATGATCACCGATCAGGGACAGGACATTGGTTAGACTATGGGAGGTAAAGCGAGTCTTCAGATCATCGCTGTTGCATTCGACAGGAATGCTGTCGGACGAATTGCCGCAACCAAAAGCGGAGGCTGAGAGCAGAAGATTGTCATCCTTCAGTTCGAAACTGATGCGGCAGTCTCCATCGGATACAATGGTGGACACCCGGTTGATGGCCGTCATCAGAGTCTTTGCATTGACAACAATCCGGGCGTTCATATCATCCGGAAGAAGCTTCTCATATTTTGGATAGATGCCTTCAATCAGACGGGTGATATAGGTGATTTCATCCGACTGGACCATGATGCTGTACTTGTTGACCGACAGGGTGACTTCCGGCTTGTCGGCAAACAGGCGGGTGATGTCATTGACCGCCTTGGCAGAAACAATGACCCCTTCCATCTCATCGGCACCGTCCGGCATGGTCGACTTGACCACTGACATCTGAAACCCGTCTATCGCTACACCGGTCAGCATGCGGGCATCTCCCTCACCCTGATTGTGCAGATAAACACCGTTGAGATGCATCCGTGATTCATCGTCAGAGATTGCGTATTTTGTCTTGTCAAAAATCCGCTTCAGGGAAGACATGCTGACCTCAAACGAGGTGACAAAGTCTTCAAAGTCAATCGTCGGAAAATCGGCAATCGACACTGTTGTCAGAACATAGTTCGTCATGCCGGAGGAAATGTTGAGCTTCTGGTTCGATGAATCGTAGGTAATCTGTGTCTGGCTGTCATTCTGGAGAGCTCTTGCGATGTCGCGCATCCTTTCGATAGGGATTGTCGCCTGACCCTCCTCGCCGACACTGCAATCAAGACTGGCGATCACTGTGCTGTTCAAATCAGTGGCACGGATACTGACAGTGCTGCCCTCAGCTCTGAACAGTGCATTGCCAAGGACTGGTGATGCCGGCTTCCTGTCAATCACCTGACTGATGCGCGACATTATGTAGAGGAGCTTCTCCGTATCAATGCTGAATATCATGTGTGGCAATCTCCACTGCCAAGCGGTCTTCAGTCCCTGCCAATCCCTCTGACAAAAGCCCGGCTGTCCAAGACCCCCGGACATCTATTGTGGCAGGGTTATGCCTTTTCGAATGGCATCAATGTCGTTTACGACATCCTGGCGTGAATTACAAAGACCCCTGATCTTGTTGATGGAGTAATTGACCGTTGTGTAATCCCGCGCAAAGTGCTTGCCGATCTGGGACACGGAATGCGGTGTCATTTCACTGGCCAAAAATATGCCGATCTGCCGGGCACGAGCGACGGCTGCAGAACGGTTCTTGCTCACGAGGTCAGTGGGCTTCAGACCGTAATAACTGGCAACGGCTTCGACGATATCAACAATTCTGGGTCGGAGATGCTGGATATTGAGCAGATCCATCAGGAGGTGTGCCGCGTGATGCTGTGTGATGGGTAGCGGCAGGTAGCTTGCCGCAGCGTCAAGTCGCCCAACGGCCCCTTCGATGTGACGAATGTCACCGCCGATATTGTCCGAGATAAAGGTGGCCACACCATCAGCAAGGCGCACATGCGGACTGGTCTTGCGCAATTCTGCCAATTTGGCATGGAGAATTTGTCGTTTCAGCTTTGTGTCCGGCATCCCGATTTTTGCCACCAGCCCGTGCTGGATGCGGGATCGCAGACGCGGTCCAAACGACTCGATCTCATCAATGTGTTTGTTGCAGGACATCATGATGACCTTGCCGAATCCGGTGAGGGCATCAATTGTCAATTCCAGCTCTTCAGTTGTTTTTGTCTTGCCGGCAAAGAACTGGATGTCATCAATCAGCAATACGTCGAGACTCCGAATCCGTTGCCGGAACTCCTGAAGTTTTCGGGTGCGGGACGATGTTACAAACTCGGATGTGAACAGCTCTGCAGTCATGAAGCGGATGTCGGCATCCGACCAGGCGGTGTCAAGGTGCTGACCGGCAGCCATGATGAGATGGGTCTTCCCGACTCCAGTCGCACCGTACAGGTGGAGGAGACCTCCCTGGCCCCGCTTGAGGTGACAGATTCGCATCGCAGCAGCGTGCGCAGCCTTGTTCGCTTCTCCGACAACAAAACGCTCGAACGAGAATCGCGGATCAAGACCGGCATGGTTGCGCCCGCCGGGAGAATGAAGACGTTTGATATTGCTGTTATTGGCTGCACTCTTGCGAACACGATAGCGCGATTTGAGGACCCGAACCCCGACTTTTTTGCAACAGTTAAGAATGGCTGCAGAATAATTGGCCTCAATATAGTCTGCAGAAAACCGGCTTGGGACATGGATAAGGATCGTGTGATCATCCGGGAGAGAAAATTCAGTGTTGCTGAACCAGTTGCTGAATGCGTCATTTCCGATCGTTGCCTTCAAGAGACGCACAAAGCCTGTCGACATCTCCATGTTCAGCACCCGTGTCCGAACATCACAGTCATTTCGTTGGAGAGATTCATGATTGTTTCCAGGGGAGACCGGACTGTTTCCAGCCGTTGAGAGTTCCCCGATGGCCGTCTGCATCAATATCACCCTCAAAACCCTCCAGCACGTTGAAGCACCGGACCGGATGGTCAGTGCCCGCAGCCACCTCTTCGAAGTGATGAGCGGCATCACGGGAGCGGCTGCCAGAACGACAGAGGAAGAAGATCGTGTCCGGTCGAGAAGTTCCGAGTGCGCCTCTGACTTCATCAACGAAGCCATGATTGATTGTCATCTCGGGATATTGGCGCCACTCCACCAGTACCAGTGGTCGGTCAATCGACTGCAAATCCGGCAAGCCAACAAAAGTCCATTCAGGTCGGCTGCGTACATCAATCAGTGCAGCTGCGGGTGTTGAGCGCAGGCGGTCCCACACTTCTCTTGGTCTTAATTCCTCCAAGACACCCCCTCCGCAATGCCCTTTGGCTCAATAACCGGCAATGGTGTGGTTCCCCCGAACCACTGACACCGGCACCTCTATGAACACCGGTCCCGGCATCGACATGCCGGGTCGCATTAGACAGTCGGAAGGCAGACAATTCAATATCCAAAATATATTTTTTATTGTCGATGCCGGCCTGCGGGCTGGCAAGAGATATCCGCAAATTCCTGCCGGCATTGCCCCGGTTGTGCCATAACGGAATCGAACCAAAATCAAACATTCCCCCGATCTGTCCGGAAGGGTTACTTTCCGACATGAATCAGCGCGCTGGAAGCCAAACAAATCGCCGGACAAAGTCGACCAGTACGCATATGAAAATGATTCGCTTGATCACAAAAACACCAAGCTGTTCTGCGCAATATCAGATTTGAACGGGACCTTGCTTTCGGGTTCCAGAACACATCACAATGAATTTAACGATGTCAAGGCTATGAGATCGCTCCCAGGACTCCCCCCCGCACTCCTGATCCCGCGTAAATCCCGGTCCTGTCATGACCTGCTGAATCCGCTGACTTCCCCCGCTGTCATGCTGTCGTCAGGGGGAGTCTGTCAAAGACCGGATCACAGATCTTTCCGTCCCGTCCTGACGGATTTTCCCTCACCCGGGTCTGCCGTCCCCCTGCCGCATGAATACCGGCACCAGCATGCCGATGACACCTGCACGGAACCGGTTGACGCCGGCCATGGCGCAGGGCTGCCTCTCCAGTGCACACCCCCGAAGCGGACCAGCTTCCTCACACCGCGCCGGTCGTCCGTCTCCAGCGTCTGCGCATCCGCACCCGGACCGGAGAGGCGCGCCGCGAGACGGTCTGCGGTCCCAGCGCCCCGGACCCCGTGAACTCCGGTTCTGGGCCGCCGGGGTGACCGCTCGGGTGAATCTGGGAGCTGAAAGGGAGGCAGATTCAGAAAGTGGGAGCCAGCGTGGGAGAGTCCTGATATCGCTCCCTCCGAGCTGCCGATGGAGCGCCTGTTCCTTCCTGTGCATCTGTCACACATTCAGGATTTGTCTGCATCCAGGATTGCCGGGTCAGGCAATCCGCACCTTGACACATGCCCTTCTGTGCAAGGTCTCAATGATACCATCCTCCAATGGGTCGCACCGGATTGCAACAGAATGGCCAGCCTTGGCTGGGGGCAGCACCCAATCAGTGTGAGGGGGAGTATAGAGTGTGTGGGAGGAATTATGGAGGGGCGACCGGCAACCAGTCGGAAAATTTTCAGGACGCTAACCGGACCCGCTTGGCCAGCCTTGAAATCTTGCGCCGGGCCTGGTTCCTGTTGAAGACACCCTTGGACACGGCCCGCATCATCTCGCTTTCCGCCGCACGCAACGCATCGCGCGCGGAATGTCCTCCACCGGCATCCACAGCCTCTTCAACGCGGCGCAGATAGGTTCGAACGCGTGATTTTCTCGCCTTGTTGACCGCGAAGCGCGCCTCGCTCTGCCGAACGCGTTTCTTGGCCTGTTTCGAATGTGCCATCTTGCATTTCCTATGGACAGTTGCGGGTCAGCGGCGACAGGCGGATACGGGATGATCCGGGCCTTGTCAAGCCGGAATCAGGAGCCGCATCACAGAATCGCCCGATTGCCTCAATGACCCTTGAAGACCGCTGTACGCTTTTCAACAAAGGCCTGCATGCCCTCGGCACGATCATTGGTTGCAAAGAGGGAATGGAAAAGTCGCCGCTCATGGAGAAGGCCCTCGCGGAGGGAAACCTCTTCCGCGCGGTTGATGGCTTCCTTGAGGGCAATCACTGCCAAAGGGGGTTGTCTGGTGATGAGGTCGGCAAGTTTCATAACTTCTGACTTCACTTCATCATCGGCAACAACACGAGAGACCAGGCCATTTTGTTCTGCCTCGGTCGCTGTCATGCGTCGACCTGTCAGATGCATTTCCATTGATTTGGCCTTGCCGATTGCCCTGGTCAGACGCTGGGTCCCGCCAATCCCGGCAATGATGCCAAGATTGATCTCGGGCTGACCAAACTGCGCTGACTCGCCGGCAATGATGATGTCGCACATCATTGCAAGTTCACACCCTCCACCAAGGGCCGGGCCAAGCACACCCGTAATGATGGGTTTCCGGCAGCTCTGGATTGCATCAGAGACAGCTCCGAAACTGTCTGCGGCAAATGCATCGGCAAAGGCACTTTCGACCATTTCCTTGATATCAGCTCCCGCACAGTAAACCGTGTCGCCGCCAAAGATCACCATGCACCGGATTTCGGGATTCTGATCGTATTTGACGAGTGCATCGGTCAGTTCTGTCAGCAGATCCTTGCTGAGCGGGTTCAGTTTGCCACGAGCAAGCGTGACGATTCCAGCCCTGCCTGCCACCTTTGGAACGATGTGTTCGTATGCCATGCGATCCTCTGTCTGTGAGTTTGTGCCCAGGAACAGCACAGTTCGAAATTCAATGTCTTCTTGAGGGTCCGTGATACCGATGGCTGTGGTATCTTCGGTGCGTATCCCCTGCAATATAGGTCATATGCTGGCAGATTCCAACCTTGACAGGGCCTTTCCCCTGTCGGGAATACCAGCTGCCAGGGCCACGACCTCTGGTCCATATCTCCGATATGAGCATGTCGACAAGTGAGGGAATGCACAGTCCGGACATATCCGGACATATTCTTCAACGCTCCTTTCAGAGCTGTTTTGTTCCCGATTTCCATTTTGAAGTCTGCTGCCCGGCGTCAAGCCTGGGCCGAGGCGGAACCCGATCCATCAGTCGCGGTTTTTGTCAGGATCCTGACAGTGGGGACAATAGAATGTTGATCGGCCTGACTGAACAATGCGCCTGATGCGACCATCACAGCCCCGGCGACGACATCGCTCCCCCTCCCGGTCATAGACGGCGAACTCATTCTGGAAACGTCCGACTTCACCCTCCAGGCTCCGATAGTTCCGCAGGGTGGAGCCGGATGCTGCGATGGCCCGGTGCAGGATTCTGCGTGTGGCCTGTATCAAGGTGTCGATGTTTTCCGCATGGAGATTCATGGCGGGAGTCTGTGGTGGAATCCGCGACGCCCAGAGGATTTCGGACGCATAGATATTGCCAATGCCGGCAACAATCATCTGGTCCAGCAGAGCATTCTTGATGGGAGATGTGCGTGCAGCCAGACAGCTGACAAGACTGGCTGTATTGAAATCAGATGCAAAGGGTTCCGGTCCAAGGATGGCCAGACGGGGATGGGTTGACTCATCGCTGCTGTTGAGCAGGTCAATCATGCCAAAACGCCTTGGATCGTGGAAAGTGACCCGCTCGCGGGTGTCGAGATGCCAGATGACATGGTCATGTTTGAGGAGATCAGCGTCGCTGTCGGGTGCAAGAATACGCAGACTGCCAGACATGCCGAGATGCATAAGGATGACCATTTCGTTCGACAGATCCCAGAGGAGATATTTGCCCCGTCTGCGGATGGCGCAAATTCGGGTATTTCTGCTTTGGGAGACAAATTCAGCCGGGATAATCCAGCGCAGATGCGGTCGGCGAACCTCAACATCAGTGATGGTGTGATCGGCGAGATGTTTCGCCAGACCACGACGGACGGTTTCGACTTCAGGCAATTCAGGCATGGCATTCCCGGCAATTTGAAAATCTGACTCTACAATGCCCGGCAATTTTGCAATAGAACTCCGGCAGGTTTGGGGAAAGTCGCTGTCCATGCAAGAGAACAGGGTACCCTTTGGTTCGCGTGATGTGACCGAGGAACAGAAATCACGTCTGGTCCGTGATGTGTTTACCCGTGTCTCAAACCGCTATGACATGATGAATGATGCAATGTCGCTTGGTATCCACCGGCTCTGGAAAGACGCGGTTGTGAACTGGCTGGCACCCATGCCCCATCAGCATATTCTCGACCTGGCCGGCGGTACCGGTGACCTTGCCAAACGTATACTTGGACACTCACCCCGGACCAGGGTGACAGTTCTTGATCTCACAGCCGATATGGTTGAGGTCGGTCGGGACCGCCTGCGGGCAGGGCCGGTCAGTGATCAGGTCTCATGGGTGGTGGGTGATGCTCTGGGATGCCCGTTCCCGACCGGGGCATTTGACGGCTGTACCATCGGATTTGGGATCCGCAACTTCCAGGCAATCCCGACTGCTCTTGATGAAATCTATCGCCTGCTCAAATTTGGTGGAAAACTGGCCATCCTGGAATTCAGTACGCTTCGGCATGATGTCCTGCAAACAGCCTATGACTGGTATTCCGACGCGATCATCCCGCGCCTTGGTTCCGCGATCGCCAACGACCGGGACAGTTATGTCTATCTGGTTGAAAGCATCCGCCGCTTCCCTCCCCCCGGTACATTCATGTCCCTTATGCGCGATGCGGGATTCGAATCTGTCGA
>JAPOSK010000279.1 GCA_026709725.1 Paracoccaceae bacterium
CGACTGAAGTCGCCCTTCTGCAATCAGGGATTGCGGTCTTCGGACTGATCCGCTGTCCACCGAGTGATCGTCATAAGAGTGCGCCCTCGCGAATGCATGCTCCTGATTTTCCCTGTGCTCTGAATGCATGCAACCCTTGGCGGTGTCGGTATCAGCAGTCGTTGATCGCATCGAGGTCGGGAATCACTGATGCGCACTGTCCTGATCGGGGACGGTGTGGCGCAGGGTGACCTCGGACGGCCGACCGGGCAGGTCAAGTGAGATTGTCCCCCCTGGGCGGCGGGCGATGATCCGGCCCCTTGAAATGACCATCAGACGCTCAGCGCGCAAACGGACCGCATCCTCGGCTGAATTGGCATCGAGCACAACCATGCTGGCAAGCTTGCCCGGTTGCAGACCGAATTCATTCAGTCCCATGATCTGTGCATTGACTTCAGTGACCATCCTGAAGCAGTGGCGGATGTCGTCGAGACTGGTCATCTGTGCGACATGCAGCCCCATATGGGCGACATCAAGCATGTCTGCCTTGCCAAGCGAGTACCAGGGGTCAAGAACACAGTCCTGTCCCCAGCCCACCGCAATCCCGTGGGCGATCATTTCGGGAACCCGTGCAAGGCCCCGTCGCCTGGGATAGCTTTCCTGCCGGCCCTGGATGACGATGTTGACCAGCGGGTTGAGGATCGCAGCCACACCGGCTTCGGCCATCATTGGCAGGAGTTTGGACACATAGTAGCTGTCCATGCCGTGCATCGAAGTCAGATGGGACCCGGTGACGCGTCCTGCCATGCCGCGCCGGCGGGTCTCGGCAACCAGCTGCTCAATATGTCTTGACATTGGGTCGTCAGTCTCGTCGCAATGCAAATCAACCGGCAGCCCCCGCTCTTCGGCCAGACGGCAGAGATCAATGACGGATTGGGTCCCGTCTGCCATGGTCTGCTCAAAATGCGGAATGCCTCCGATGACATCGGCGCCCCGGTCCAGGGCCCTGAGAAGGTTCATGTGGCCATTCGGGCTGCGGTGGTGTCCATCCTGGGGAAAGGCGACCAGCTGGAGGTCGATATAGGAGGCAATCTCACTGCGGACCTCGATCAGTGCGTCAAGTGCCAGCAGCCGGTCGTCACATACATCCACATGCGAGCGGATCGCCAGCAGACCTTGTGCAGCAGCCCAGTCGCAATAGCGCAGGGCCCGTTCCCTGACAGCATCATGTGTGAGAAGCGGCTTCAGCTCACCCCAGAGCCGGATGCCCTCAAAGAGAGTTCCGGATGTGTTGCGCCGGGGGATGCCGTAGGAAAGGGTGGCATCCATATGAAAATGCGGGTCGACAAAGGGTTGCGATACAAGCCTGTTTCCGACATCAATTGTCTTGCCTGTCTCGGCAGCGATTCCGGACTCGACAGCGGCGATGCGCTCACCGGTGATTGCGATGTCGGTGCAGTGACCGTCAAACAGGGTCGCATTCTGGATGATCAGATCAAATGTCATGTGCCACATCCCTGTGCTATGCTTGCAGCGGACCCTTGTCGCACTGTCCCGGGCACACGGTATAATCGGAGTTCAGTCAATTGTCAGCCAGAACCCGTATCGCCATCGTTGGCTATGGACTGATCGGTCAGCGGCATGCGGCGGTCGCAGGACAGATCCCGGGGCTTTTGCTTGCAGCTGTGGTCGATGATGATCGCGACAAGCGTGCAGTCGCCGCGCGGCTCGGCTGCAATGTCCATGCCGGGCTGGCGGATTTGCTTGCCGACGAGTCCCCTGATGGCATTATCCTGGCGACGCCGACAGCCCAGCATGCCCGACAGGCCTCCCTCTGTATTGATGCGGGGATTCCCACCCTGATCGAGAAACCCATTGCGGCAACTGTGAAGGAAGCCCGTGCCGTGGTCAGGGCCGCAGAATCGGTACAGATTCCACTGCTCATTGGCCATCATCGCCGTTACAATGGCATTGTCGCGGCCGCCAAGACTGCCATCAACAGCGGCCTCATCGGCGAGATGCGGGCTGTTCACGCCACCTGCTGGCTGGCCAAGCCCCCGCAATACTTTCTTGACCAGCCCTGGCGGCAGGGCCCGGCTGCCGGACCGGTTTCCGTCAATCTTGTCCATGATGTTGATCTCCTGCGCGTGTTGTGCGGCGAGGTCGCATGTGTCAAGGCCATGGCAACACCTTCGCGCCGGGGCCACGCAAATCATGATCTTGCCGCGGCTGTCCTGCAGTTCCGGTCCGGTGTCATCGGAACCATAACGGTTGCGGATTGTGTTGCCGCGCCGTGGAGCTGGGAGATGACATCGGGTGAAAACCCGGCCTATCCTTCCATCAATTCCTCGTGCTATCTGTTTGGCGGTACACGGGGCAGTCTTTCCATGCCGGATCTGACACTCTGGCGCCATTCCGGTCCTCCTGACTGGATGACACCGATGTCGGCGGAGCGGGTCCCGCATCAGGCCGGGGAGCCACTGCACCGGCAAATGACCCACTTTGTTGACGTGCTTCACCGCCGGGTCAGGCCGGATGTATCGGGCATTGAGGGGCTCAGGTCCCTCGAGGTCATTGAAGCGATCCGGATGGCATCGGAGACGGACCGGACCATCATGATTGATGCAGGGGATTGATCCTGACCGCACCCCGACCCCTCCCGGATTTTGCATGCTGACCGCGATTGCCGTAAGGATGTCATGACAAGGCGTTCAAACAGGAAGGAATATCAATGAAACGTATTGTTCTTAAGATATTTGCCATCATCAGCATGCTTGGCATCCCGCTGACTCCGCTTCATGCTGATGGGCACAAGATGACATTCACCCTTGCCACAGCCGGCTCCGAAACAGACCAGCGCTCGGCTGCCATGGCCCAGGTGTTTGCACCGCTCGTGGCCGGGTTCGCTGATTACCAGCCCGGATATAATGCGACCCTCTTTGCGCAGGGGACCGAGCTGGAGGCAATCAGCAGGGGCAACCTCACCATGTCGATTGCATCGGCCCAGGAACTGGCCCAGTTCTTTCCCGAGTTCTCAATCTTTGCGACAGGTTATGTCCACCAGGATGCCGCGCACCAGGTGCGCGTGTTCAATGACCCGTTGATGGATCCATTCAAGCAGAAGGTCGAGGATGAGCTTGGTGTCAAACTTCTGAGTGTGATGTATCTCGGGAAGCGTCATGTCAATCTGCGCCAGCCCCGTTCAGAGCTTGATGTGCAGACACCCGCTGATCTGGCCGGTGTCAATCTTCGGATGCCCGGTACGGATGCCTGGCAGTTTCTGGGCGCAGCGCTTGGCGCCTCACCGACGCCGATGGCCTTCGTCGAAGTCTACACAGCCCTGGCGACCGGTTCGGTTGATGGGCAGGACAATCCTCTGCCGACAGTTGTGGACGCCAAGTTTTACGAGGTCACCAAACAGATTGCACTGACATCACACCTTGTTGATCTGAACTACATCGCTTTTTCACTGGAGACATGGAACGGCCTGACGCATGAGCAACAGTTGACGGTGCAGAGGGCGGCTGACGCTGCTGCGGCCTGGGGCCGCCTCAAGCAGCTCGACAAGGAGAACAGTCTGGCTGACTTCATCCGCAGCCAGGGCGTGGAAATCTACACACCTGATCTTGACGCGTTCCGGAGTCATGTCCAGGCACAGTATGTTGGCAGTGAGTTTGCCGCATCAT
Source organism: Paracoccaceae bacterium (assembly GCA_026709725.1). GTDB lineage: Bacteria > Pseudomonadota > Alphaproteobacteria > Rhodobacterales > Rhodobacteraceae > MPNP01. The sequence continues at coordinate 3,666 of JAPOSK010000279.1, forward strand.
GGCCGGAAGGTGTTCTTGAGCGGATCAATGCCCTTGGCAATTGATCCCGCCTGCTGAAGATCGAGCGAGCCGGTCGTGCACAGACTCCGTGACTGGCTCGCATTGGGAGTCAGGATCATTGCCGCCACTTTGCTGGCGGCAATGTTCGTGACATTCCTTCTGCAAATCTACTCGCGCTATGTTCTGGTGATGCCCTTTGGCTGGACACTGGAATTGTGTCTGATCCTCTGGGTCTGGATTGTTTTTTTCGGGTGCGCGTTTCTCGTCCGTGAGCAGGACCATGTCAGTTTCGACATCTTCTATCTGGCGGCCCCTGCCCGGGTTCGACAGATTCTGGCCCTGATCAGTTCTGCGGCCATTGTGATCGGGATGGCGTGGATGTTCCTGCCGACCTGGGACTACATTGACTGGATGGGTATCCGCAAGACCACCACCGTTCGAAATCCCTTCACCGGTGAGAAGATTCCGATGCGAACGATCTTCTCGATCTATGCTGTCTTCATGCTCGCTGTCATTGCCCGATACGGCTGGCGGTGTGTGCACATCCTGATCCACAATGCCCCGCCAGACCCGCCGGATGCCCACAATCCCCAGACAAGCGCGTCCTCTGCAGGCGGGCGGTGATGAGTCAGGAATTTATCCTGTGCATCATCACGCTCTTTGCCCTTGCGGGCATCGGGACCCCCATCGGCTACGCAATCATGCTGGCATCCCTCGTCTACCTTGGCATGAATGCGATGGATCTCGCTCTCACCGGTGAGAAAATTCTCCAGGGTCTCTACAACAGTTTTGTCCTCCTCGCTGTTCCGCTCTTTATCATCGCTGCCAATATCATGAATGCCGGCACGATCAGCGACCGGCTTCTGACATTCTGCACAGCCGTTGTCGGCCGGTTTCGTGGCGGTCTCGGCCATGTCAATGTCATGACATCCCTGATTTTTTCCGGCATGTCAGGGTCAGCGGTTGCCGATGCCGCCGGCATCGGGAAAATCGTCATCAGCATGATGATCCGGGAGAATCGCTATTCTCCGGGCTACGCAGCCGCAATAACGGCTGCATCCGCCACGATCGGACCGATCATCCCCCCATCGATTCCGCTGGTGCTCTATGCGCTGGTGTCCAACACGTCCATTGGAGCCCTGTTTCTTGCCGGCATCATTCCAGGCCTGATCATGGGTGCCGTCCTGATGGTGATGAATGCCACCATCTCGGCACGGCGGGATTTTGCCAGGGAAGACCCCGTTCCTCTCATGGCCCTGCCACGGATTACCGGCAAGGCCATGCCGGCACTCCTGATGCCCGTCATCCTGCTCTATGGCATTTACGGAGGTGTCACGACACCCACCGAAGCCGCTGCAGTGGCCGCATTCTATGCACTCCTGCTGGCCGCATTTTTCTACCGGGCACTCTCGGTCAGATCCTTTTTCAGCATCCTTGTCGAAAGCGCCCGATCATCGGCGGCTGTCGGTGTGGTGATCGGCGGGGCGCTGATTCTGAATTTCATCGTTGTGTCCGAGAACATTCCGGCCATGCTGACCGATGTGCTGACCGGGCTGAATGTTCACCCCCTGGTTTTCCTGATCGGTGTGAACCTTCTTGTCCTGCTGCTCGGCTGCGTCCTCGATGCAACGACAATCATTCTCGTTCTGGTCCCCCTCTTCATACCAACCGCCGACAAGCTCGGCATTGATCTTGTGCATTTCGGCATTCTCATCGTCGTCAATTCGATGATCGGCCTGATTACCCCGCCCTATGGCATCCTTCTGTTTGTCATCAATGCGGTGACCGGTATTCCGCTCAGGGACATCATTCAGGAAATCTGGGCGTTTCTGGCGATGCTGCTTCTGGCCCTCCTGCTCCTTATCTTCAGTCCTGATCTCGTTCTCTGGTTCCCCCGCATCTTCGGTTATCAGTCATGATCAGGCCCGGGATATGACCCGTCCGCCGATCCGGGCCGCTCTCATTGGGGCACATATCGATCCGTCACTCTCTCCGGCCATGCATGAAACCGAAGGATCCGCTCTCGGACTCACCTATCACTATGACCGGATCGACACCGCACGGTCCTGTCTGGATCTCGAATCAATCCTCGCACAGGCCCGCGAGGCGGCGTGCGCCGGCGTCAATATCACGCACCCCCACAAGCAGGAGATCCTGCCGCTGCTCACATCTCTTGATGACCGGGCCCGACGAATCGGTGCCGTGAATACCGTGGTCTTCAAGGAGGATGGTGAAACCCTTGGCATGAACACCGATCACCGGGGTTTTGCCCGGGCTCTCCTTCGTCACATCGGATCCATTCAGGGCCAGACAGTTGCCCAGTACGGCGCAGGCGGTGCCGGGTCCGCGGTGGCCCTTGCCCTTTGTGAAGCCGGCATCAGACATCTCCTCATCACCGATACAGATGCACGGAAATCCAACGCTCTCGCGCAGCGGCTGCGGGGGATGGGCTGGCGTGCCGATGCCGAGGAGGTCATCGGTTCTGCCGGGATCGATGGTGCTGTCAACTGCACACCCGTCGGCATGGCCTGGTGTCCGGGTCAGGTCTTCGATCCAGGCGGGCTCAGCCGGGATGCATGGGTTGCTGATTGCGTTTATCCATACGAGACAGAACTGGTTTCCAATGCCCGTGCCGCTGGTCTGGCTGTCATGGATGGTGCCCGTATGGCGCTCTTTCAGATGGCAGCGTCATTTGAGATTTTTACCGGAACAGCACCCGACATCGACCGCATGGAACGCATGCTGACAGTGCTGCTCGCGGATGACCGCAGACACAAGGCATGACCACGGCAGCGCAGGCCCCGGGATGCCGGCATCAATCCTCGATGATCAATTTCCGCCTTCCGTCATCCGGTGCTGATGTCATCACATACCATCCCCGGTCCGGGCTGAAGATGCATCAACTGCAGGGAGAGGAATCCAATGCTCCTGCCGGACTCATTTGATCCCGACAGACCCTTCCCCCCACTCACGCGCCGATTGCGACTCGGCGTCGTCGGGGGTGGACGGATTGCACAGATCCATGCCATGGCTGCGCGGCTCACCGGTCGCTGGGAGATCACCGCCGGTGCCTTTTCAGCGGATTCCAGCCGCGCCGGATCAGCTGCGGCTGAATGGCGTCTGCCCCGCTGTTATGAATCCTACGATGTGATGGCCACCCGCGAGGCCATGCTTGCCGACGGGATTGATGCAGTGGTGATCACCACACCCAATCATCTCCACGCGCCTGTTGCCCGGGCATTTCTTGAAGCCGGCATCGATGTGCTTTGCGAGAAGCCGATGACAGGCGATGTCTCTCAAGCCCTCTCCCTCGTCAAACTGACCGGGAAGACTGACCGGATTTTTGTCATTGCCTATGTTCATTCCTGCTTCCCCATGATTCGCATGGCGCGCGCAATCATTGCCGAGGGTGGAATCGGGGCCATCAACCAGATCCATGCCGAATATATCCAGGAATGGCCTGTCACGCCTGAAGCCCGGAACGAACCTCATATTGAATGGCGGCTTGATCCGGCCCGGTCCGGCCCGACAAGCTGTCTCGCTGATCTTGGCACGCATGCCGTCCACCTGACCGAATTCGTCAGCCGGTTGCCGCTGACGCATGTACGCGCCGAATTCCATGTCTGCGTTCCGCCAAAGCCGATGGAGGACACGGTCTTTGCCTGGACACGACACAGCGCCGCCATACCCGGAACCCTGATGGTCACTCGCCACGCTCCGGGAAATCCCGGTGGCCTCCGACTGCGCATTTTTGGCACTGAGGGTGGTCTTGAATGGGCACTTGATACATGCGGACAGCTCAAATTCAGCCGTTACGGCGAAGCCGACCGGATCTTCAGCAAGGGCCAGGGCCCTGCGGAGACGGAACATCCCGCCCGGGCTCCCCGTGGTTTTCATGAAGGAAATTTTGGTGCCTGGGCCACCCTCTATACCGAATTTGCGATTGCCGTTGCCGCCCGTCGTGACGGGTTCAGCCTGCCCGCTGACAGCCTTGGGATGCCAACGGTCGCCGCAGGAGCCGATGGGATGCGATTCATCGATGCCTGTGTCCGCTCGAACGAAGCCGACGGGGGGTGGGTTGCCATCTGAGAGGCAGCATTATGGGGCACGGTTATGTGTGTGGTGCCGTCTCAACGCGCGGGATCTTGAAGACAGCGTTGCGGATTTCAAATTCACGGCGGGCGACGTGTTCAAGCTGATCAGAATTCAGCAGGGTGCGGAACTGGCGGAGGGGGGCGATTTCGCAGCCAAAATGGGCAAGCCCGGAATATTGCCACATGTTCCGTGATGAGTAGGTGCCGGCTGCAATGCGGTTGATGGCAGCCCAAAGGGTTGGACCAAAATTCCAAATGGCTGCTGTCACCATTGACCTTGGGAATTGCGGGGTCCGGTCAACGAGTGTGCCGATCGAAAGAACACGGCGAATACGGGCAGTCTCGGCGACACCGACGCGCTCTGCGTAGAGAACATCAGCACCTTCATCAATCTGGGCCATTGTCATCTCCCGGGCAAGCTGGGGATCATGCCAGGAATGAAGATAGTTGATCCGGTGTTCGATGGCCGGGTTCATATCCCTTGCTCCAGCGATATAGGCGTTGACCAGCCGATTGGTGTCAGGAGATGGATAGCTGGCAACGATGCCGATGAGGCCCCGGCGTGAGATGGCACCGGCAACAAGGCCCGTCAGGTAGGATGCATCCTGGATGTGATGCTCGAAAACACAGAATTTCTCGTGTGATGTCTCCGGCAGTCGGGCTGACCCCATAAGATAGGCATTATTGGGGTACTCGAGAATGAGTTCACGAATGAGATCCTCAACGGCAAAACAGTCGCCGATGATCAGGTCATATTGCTGACGTGACACCTCACGGAACACATCGGTATATTCGGTTGACAAGACATTCTGCCAAAGATTGTATTCAATATCCCCCCGCTCATTGGCATGCACGAGCGCATGATGAACACGTGAGACCCAAAGCTGGGCCGTTGGTGCCGTGAAAAGACCGGCAATTCGCGGCGAAGGCAGCAATGCCGACTGTGCCGTGGTCCGCCACCCGGCACAGGTCCCGGCAAGTGACAGGGTCCCGGCAAGAAAATTCCGTCTGCTGTGTCGATGCAATGCATC
>JAPOSK010000209.1 GCA_026709725.1 Paracoccaceae bacterium
AACAGGACAATCCCATAATACCGTTTGGAATTGGAATGTCAACCCTCGTCAAGAAATCCCCACAAAATCCACAGGGTCGCACTAACTGTGAAAAACATCCAGATGAACCAAATCGCCATCATCAATCCACCCGCAGAATAGCGGACACGTCCCGACAACTAATCCGCACCGCCTGCGCTATCCGCTTCTGCGGCCACTTATGGCGCAACGACAGCTCCTTAACCACAGTGCGGCGGGCCAAAGCAGCCGCCATTTGCTGCCGCCTGTAGTCTTCAAGTAAACGCTCAGTGTCGCTCATGTTGACACCCTAGCGGGAATAGCATGGCGCAAACGCAAACCTTGAGCGAGATTGGCGAGCGCTTCCATTACTTCGTCTTTGGTTCTGCTATCGGCGAACAACCAACCCGCATCCCTATCGTCCAACCCCAGCAGCTTCTTGGCGTAGTTGTATATCTCGTGCTCGCCGACAAGGTAAGGTATCAAGTTCACCTCCACGCCCACAGCGACAGCGTGACCCGCAACGCAACCTGTAGTTCCGCATTCGTTCCACGTTTCCGCTTGCGGATGATTGACTGCCATCATCACCGTATCCTCCGCATACCAATCCAAATCGTGAATATCGGAGAGGTACGAATACACGGGGTCGTCCGGCATACTGCTCTTCCTCGGCCACGCATTAAACCAAAAGTCTTGGTTGTAAGTGTCTGGGTACTTCTCCAACCGTGCTCGCACGGCGGTCGCTACCAATCGAGCGTTGTCAGTCATTGCTGCCTCCTAAATAGACTGCCTGAACAATACACTCTCACGCCGACAGTTCCGCAGACGGCGCCTGCCGGTTCCGCCTCACTACCGGCAAGCAGAACTAGGGCTCTAAAGAGTTAGGAGGTCTCTTCGGGCGGCCTAGTAGACAAGCACAGTGTACATCCCGCTTCGCACGGGATGCTAAACATCTCAGCCGTTCTGCTCGAACCAATCCCACACGTACACCGATACACCTCGCAGCTCTTTCGCTGCCTCGGCGGCGGTTGCGAAATCCGTTGTGCTCTCAATCGTCTTTACAAGAGCGTCCACCTTGTTGAGTGCCAGCTTCACGGCGGGAATTACTTTGAAATCACTCATCCGTTCAACCCCTCTATCGCCTGACGAATACCCTTATCTATGGCCAATGGACTATCGGATGCGAGCGGTGCGACCACTTTCGTGACTACCTCGCTCGCAAACGGTATCTGGATGTTCGCCGATGTGACGGGCAAGATGCCGCCGCAGAACGGGGCCATCTGGCTGCCGTCCAGCGTAAACCATTGCCTGTGAGCGTGCTCCAAATCGTTCGGGTTGTCGCTGCGTAAGATAGTGCCAACTTGAGCGTGAGCGTAGGTCTCTGGGCGATAGGCCATGTCCACCGCAAAGGTAAGTGTCCCCTTCTGGACTAGGCCCACCATGAGCGCTATCTGGCCTGGGGGCACCGTAATCCTGTCACCCTCGGTCGTGCTAACTGAGAAACTGTGGCTCTGGCTCGTGTCGTGGCCAACGGTCGTGGACAAGCTGTAGCTCGTGCTGGCCGAAGTCTTGGCAAACTCCGAACCCACCTCTAACCCAATCGTGAACTCCACGCCTGCAGTGACACTCTCGCTCCACGACACCGAAGCCTCCCCGCCAACGGTCGCACTGAAATCAACGCTCGCCTCCTGCGGGATGTCGCTATCAGAATTGTCCACTACTCGGTGGCCAATGGCTATCGGGGCAAGCGTGACCTTCGGGGCAACCCTGTCGTTCACGACTACAAGTCGGGTCGGTACGTAATCGCCGCCGTATGCGTACTCGACACGGTTCGGATAGTGAGCGGTAACCCATGCGCCGAGGATACGCCACAACCCGCCAGCGTCCTCCAGCGTGGGCCCCGATATCTTCGTCCCAGACGCAGCCGCCGAAATGCGAGTGTCGGCGAGCGTTAGTGCGGGCTCAACCGAAATCGAGAAATCAAGCTCGCCCATAACTGAACCCCTTATCCATCGAACTCGGCAATATCACAGACTGCATCGGCAAGTTGTTCTCGTCCAGAAAGACTATCGTTCGGGCCATGTAAGGCTTCTGTAACAACAACCGACTAGTCTCGTCAATCGTTTCAATAGCGTTAGCTGTCGCACCTATAGCGTCTAAAAGCGCACGACAAGTTGAGCCGTCCACTCCACCGGCATCACATAGTCCGGTAGCTACCTTTAGCGTCTCGTTATTAGCCTCGTTCGCAGCGTCAACTAACTCAAACAGGTTCTCGGAGCTGGAGTCAATCGTCACGGTGCTGGCTGCTCAGAGTTCCACCGGCGAACAGCGAGAACACTGAACGCTACGATGGCGGGCAACGACACCCACCAACCGGACACGCCGAACGCTATCAACACGAACGTGACCACGATAAGAGCGTAAAGCACCGTGTTGAGCTTGCCGTTAGGAGTGGTAAGGATGCTCGCAAGCAACCCGAAGATGTGTTTAGTCATGCGGTTTAGCTTACCAAATTGTGCGGATTGTCGGGGTCATTCAAATGGGCTTCGTGCTCGGCGTAACAGTTCCTCGGCGCCGCTGCGCCCAAACAATCGTCCCACGCCCTACACGCCTCTCGCTCAGCGCACGACTTGTAATCTGGCGGGTCGGGCGTGACACTGCCACCGGCGGGGGCACCAAAACCGCCGAACGCCGAGCGGACAATAGAGCTCGTGAGCGTCTCTAAGCACGCCTGCTTCTCCTCCGAAGTGAATTGGTCATCGCTTAGAAACTCGAAACTGCACTCCGCATACACCCCGTCCACGTTTTGCGCCGCCGACACAGGGACAGCGCAAAACACCATCAACAAAGCGAGTATGAGACTAACAATCTTGGCCATAGTTGTGTCCTTTACGTAGGAGACCACCGCAGCGTGCAGTTCCAATTCCTGAACGCAAAATTGTTCGTGCTTGCCGTGTTCATGAACGCTATCACGGTCGGGATGTTAGCTATCAAGCTACCCACTTCGGAGTTGCCTGTTAGGTTCATCTCGTAGCGGTATAACCCGCTTACAGTGCCCAGCGTGGCCACCGCTTCAGTGCTCAAATCCACACTGAACTCTTGCTGCAGTAGTAATGAACCTTCACCTCGCATGCGCTGCTGGTCTGTGTCCCATGCAAACGACGCTTCCCGCACTATTAGCGGTTCGTCAAACCAAATAGTGGCTGTCGGTGCGGTGGTGCTTAGCAGCACACCACGCAAGTTCACGCCAGCGTCCAACCTCGTGGGTTGCGTTGGTGTAGCCTCAAAGAAAGTGGCGCCCGCCCGCAGCACGCTCCTTGTGAAAGCAAACCCTTCGGACACGGGTGCTGGCGGTGGTTCCCAAATCTTCGTACCACCTAACGCTGCACCCGCCAGCTTGTTACTGCCCAACGCCATGTGAATCTTGTTGCCGCCTAACCTCAACTGTTCGGGCGTGGTGCGAGTACCTCTAAACGTGAACTCTACAGAATTGCCGTCCAGTATAGAAGCCAGTATTTCGGCTGCATTACTAGCAGGAATAAAGTTTAAAGCACTTCGGGTGCTATTTGTGGCCAACGACACTACGTTGGTAGTGGCAGTCACATTTCCACTAGTTGCTGTGAGAGTGTACGTCCCACGTGGAGCGGGCGTAATTAGACCACCTAAAAACTGAAATTGCGGGTCAACTTGCACGTAAATACTGGAAAAAACAATTCCGAATTTGTTTAAATCTATACTGTTATTAGTGGTTGCTAACGTATTTTGATTAACTAGAGTCCAATTAGCAACCGTAAACGTTTGTGAAGCTATGGCCATTGTCAGCTCCAAATATAAAGCGTTGTAGCCACTTTCGGGGTGACGGCATCGTAAGCATCTTCGTCTGCTACTGCTTCTATACGGGTCACACCACCACCCATCAGCGCTCCTTGCGGCCCTGTTGGGCCTTGCGGCCCTGTAGCACCCGTTGCTCCTCTTGGCCCTTGAATACCTTGCGGCCCTGTAGCGCCACGCCCACCCATTCCCGTGACAACGTAGAACTCGATACTCACGTTCGTGTACGTGGCGTTTGGAGCGTTGTAGTCTGCCATTAGGTTGTCACCCGACCAACTGAACGCAATGTTGGCCCCACCGAAACCTCGCAACTGCAACCGTTGCACCCCAACGGCTGCCTTCTGGTACTGGCTCGTCATATATTGAGCGCCGCCAGCGTTACCTCCGGTGCGGTTGTCGTCATACACGACTCGCACTAGGAACCAATCCGGTAAATCGTCTCGGTCTACTCCCGTGTCCACCGCAGTAGTAGGAACGTTGCCTGTCGTGAACAGCGTGGTAGCGCTCCCAATCTGCGTGTACACGATTGACCCTGTAGTGCTCCCGCCGCCGCCGCTCGGCTTGTCTGCGACAACGAAATGGCCACCGTCAGTAGATATCTCGATGATGCGCCCAGCGTTACCCACCACAAACGGGTTCACTCGGTTAAACAGCGCCTCGCCGATACTACGCTCGGACAGTAACCCGTTATACACAGTGTGCCCACCACTGCCGCCGCCGAGCGCCTGCAAAGTGACGTGCGGGTCTGCGGCCATCAACGGATGCGCTGCCGTCTGGTAGTACACGAACCCTGCCCGTGCGTTCTGCACCGTCACTGCGCTACCAACCATCGGATAGTTCAAGTTGTTCGTCCGCCCGTTAGCTATCCGAAACTGGTTAGGCATCGGCCCACCGTTGTTAGGCACTTCCACCAAGAAACGGATGCTCGCCAACGGGCTCGGCCACCCAGCGCTCGGCCTGTTGACTTGGCCAGTGTGGAACCTGAGCGTGTCTCTATCCCAATCGGGTTCCGTTGCGCTCGCTACGAAAGCGAACTGGGCGAAACGACTATCGAACACAGTGTGGAACTGGTCTGTCGCATCACCTCCACTGTTCGTGGCACGACTAAGGTCGGACACCCTCCACCCGTAATGCAAATCTTCCAACGCCAACCCTTGTATCGCTTGGAAGTTCCGTGTTGTTGCTGCTTGAGCTTCCGTGTCCACGATACGGTAATCGGTGCCTCCAATGTCAACGCCCGACAGCGCAGCGTCCGCCGATGTCGGCGTGTGCGGTGCCACCTCCGTGCCGCCGCCGCCGCTCGGCAACGTCAACACACGGTCGCTGCCGCCCTCCCGACTAATGGTGAGCGTCTCACCACTGATGCTCGCATCGTCCACATACACGCCGAGAGCGCCCTGAACCTTGTCGGTTTCAAGGTTCCCCGTGTACGTAGAGCGCCCTGCCGTGCTGTTAGAGCTTGTCTGCAATGTGAGCGCTGCGGTTATCACACTCGAATCGGGCGGCCTGTAATAGTCCCACGACCCTTGATTGCCCAACGAATCGAAGGTGCTCAGCAACGGTTCGTACACATTCGTCCCGTCCGAGAACCGCAAACGGTACATCGCAGCGTTAGCTCCCGCCGCCAACCGAATGGCCACGTGCCTGCCGTCAGCGTCCGCAGCGTTCGTAACCGCCCACCCCGTAGCGTTCGCCGCCGTGCTGAGTGTGGGGAACGCCGATGTTTCAGCGATGCCGCCTTGCTGCGAGGTTGCCGTGACCCAACCCGTGACAGGAGCTGCGGGAATTAGGTCGTTTGTTTGGGCCACCAAATGGCCAATCAACGACTCGTCCGTAGCCAACCTGCCACGACTAGCAGCGTCCACTATCTCGTAATCAGTGCCATTAATATCGATGCCCGCCAGCTCGGTATCGCCACTAGCTGGTGTGTGCGGAGTGACGGGAGTGCCACCCGAACCTGACCCTGCGCCCTGCACTCGGAAAATACGGATACTCCCCGCACCCCTATCCATCGCCGCTTGAAGATGCGTTGCCGTAGTAGTCAACGTGACAATCCGGTTCATCGTCCGCCCAACAGCGATGCCGATACCTTGATTGTCAATGTCCGCTTTGATGATTAGTTCGGTGGCCTCGTTAGCGTTATTCCCCGAACCGGCTGTCACCACCGCAAGGAACAAATCCGGTATGTCGCTTAGCAATTCCACATCCACAGCGGTCGTACTCAACGTCACACTGGTACCCACAGCGACAGCGTTCAAAGGAGTAGGACTAGCGGCGGGGCCTTGCTGACCTCTCGGCCCTTCGGGGCCTCGGTCGCCTTGCGCTCCCTGCGGGCCTGTCGCTCCTTGCTGCCCACGTTGCCCGTCAGCTCCCGCCGACCCTGTAGCACCCCGTGCGCCTGACCACGCCACAGCAGGAGACCAATTCGGCGTAATCGTTCCCGTGCTGCCCATCGGCGTGAGCGTGGCCACGCTCGCCCACACACGGTTCTGGCCTGACGGCGTGGGAGGAGTCGTTGACCATCCGCTCGGCACCGTGAGAACGTCCAGAAACTGGTCGTAGCTGCCACCCGTAGGGCGAGCAGGCTGCGAGGTTGCCTGCCGGAAAATAAACGCTACGTGTCTGCCTCGCACACCCGCAGCTCCAGCAGCTCCCGCAGCGCCAGCAGGCCCAGCGGGGCCTCGCTCACCTCTAGGGCCTTGCGGCCCTTGCGGGCCTGTGCCTCCCGTGAGACTCCCCACCAAGTTCCACATGGAACCGTCATACTCGTATACGGTGCTGTCGTCCGTTCTGAAACACCAATCATTCGCTCTCAGCGTGCCCGTGAACGTCCACCCGCTCGGCGCACCCGAACGCTCGTACCACACCGAAGCAGCTCCCGCCGCCCCAGCGGGCCCAGCAGGCCCCGGAGGCCCTTGCGGGCCTGTCGGCCCCACAACAGGCACCGTCTGAATGGTGGGCGTCCCACCATCGGGACGCAGCTCGTTGAACCTCGCCGCCGCATTGTGTGCCGTATCCGTGTCACCCGCAACGACTAGCTGCCACTGTCCGATGTCCCTGACTAGCAGCGTGTACCACGTGTCCGAAGGGTTTGGAGCTACCTCGATGGTCGCTTCACCGTCAGCGTCCAGCTCGAACTGTGCAGTGTTCGGAGCGAGCAGACCATCAGCATCGTATGTTCCATCCCCGGGGCGTGACACCAACCGGCATTGGCGCACCCCAATCGGGTAATCACTGCTCACCATCTGGTCGATGTCAATGGTCAAAGTCGTCATAGCGTTAGCTTACCCCTTAACCTCGAATGGCCCCCGCATTACTGCGAGGGCCATTGAGCAACTCCTCAAGTCACTAGCAGCGTACCCCCGTCAAGCGGCGGTCGCAAACTGGAACTTGATTAACCCTTCGTGCTGCAGTAACTGGTAACCGTAATCGCAGAGCTGATTACGCACCCCGAACGGCTCGGTCTGGTTCTCTGTGGCACCCCAATCCGCCCTGAAAATGGGGCGCTTGTGGTAGCTCGTAGCCCACGGATAACCCATATAGGCCACCCACGGGTTGCCTGCGTTGTTCCTCGTGGGAATGGGCAACACGTTGGGAGTGAGGAACGTTACGTTCCGCAGCATCCCTTGAAAGTCCATACGGGAGAACAAACCCTGCGTGAGGTACAGGCTTTGGTTGATTAAGTCCCAATCTAGAGACTTATCGAGCAGCCAATTAGACAGCACGTTAAACAGCTCCGGTGGGAGCAGGAAGTAGCACTGGTTTTCGTCCAGCATCCCACCAATTTGCACGCCGTTCTGAACGTTGAGCCTTTGAAATCTCGTGATGCCGAACAGCAACGCCTCCCAAATCTGACCTGCCGCCGTGCCAGTAGGGTTGCCGTCCCGTGTAATCACATTCCCAGACGAACCAAACGAACGAAGCGCTATCTTGCCAGCGTTACCATTATCACCCGAACCGGCTGCCACTGGTCGGTCAGCAGCAGCAAACGCCTCGCTCGAAGTAGTAATCGTCTTCGTAGTGAGACCCGCCAAATAGGTGTGGAAATCGGTTTCCATGTCCACCATCATGCTGTTAGCGATAGCTTGCTCGCCTTGAGCTACGACATCCCACGGAACCTCACGGTCAGTGTTATACCTGACCTTGAAACCGTTCTCACGGTGCTTGTTTACCACAAGACCAATCTGGTTAGCGCTCAACTCGCTGCGAGCATCCCACGCATCGCCAACGCCACGCTCGGCGGTCACAGACGTGCTCAAGTCGGGCACTTGCACGACAGACCCGTAAGCGTTCTGTAGCGCATCCTCGTACTTCTGCGTGCTGAAGCTAAGCAGCGATGGGCTCCGGCGGAACGTGATGGTCGTCATCATCTCGTAGATGATGGTCACATCCGCCTGATTAAGGTTCGGCCCTGTTTGCGTGAAAGTCATTGGTTCAACCTCCGGTTGCTAATTTCGTGCGGTCGGGGTCGTAACCGTCACTGGGAACTATATCACCCTTGAGTGTAGTTGATGGGAGCATTCGTGCGATACGCCGCCTGAGCAGGCAGAAAGTGCTCCTTGAACCACTTCGTATAAGCCATCTCTTCCTCGATGCTCGTCTCGCCAGCAGCGACCCGCTTAGCGAAATCGTGCAGCTCCTGCCGTTGCCGCTCGCCCATCTCCTTATCCCTGTACAACTTCAGATTGTTAGGCACGTGCTCTGGCCCCAACTTCACTTCGTTGCTCGTGGCCACGCTCACCGAAGGAGTGCCGCTCGGCGAGGGCGGCGTGTCGCTCGCACCCGCCGCCGCTTGCTGTTCTGCTATCAGCTTGGCCAAAGTCTCGGCCACAGCGTCCACTTTTGCTTCTAGGTCGTCCGGCTGCCGTTGGGCTGTGCCCATCCCTGAAATGA
>JAPOSK010000156.1 GCA_026709725.1 Paracoccaceae bacterium
TGGCCCCCGGGTTTCCTAAACCAGGGCCCTGTCAGTCCTGCGCGCCTGCAATTGTCCCAAGGTGGCCCCATCCGCGTCCTTGGCGCTTGGCATGTCCAGTTTGGTCATGGTCGAGATCCACTCCTCAAGTGCCCGGTAGAACCGGTTCTGGCCATGACCGGCAAAAAGGTCCAGGAGTCCGACAACCAGCGAACCGGCAAGCCCGAGCAGCGAGGATGAGAAGGCGACCCCCATTCCGGCCAGCTGGGTTTCGACACCCTGCATCAGCTGTTCAAACATGGAGAGGGCGTCGCTGCCCTCAGCGGGTGCCAGCGCCCGGATGGTATCCAGCACGGCCGGCACCGTTGTTGCCAGTCCGAAAAAGGTGCCGAGAAGGCCAAGAAAGATCAGAAGGTTGGCAATATAGCGGCTGATATCGCGCGATTCGTCCATGCGTGATGCAATCGAATCGAGGATTGACCGGGCTGAGATTGATGGCAGGAGGAGTGATGCATCCGATTGCTCAAGGAGTGATGTCAGGGGCGCGAGCAGCCGGGGCGCGGACTGCGGAACACTCTTCAGGCCGCCGATGGAGAATTTGTCCAACCAGAGAATCGACTGATAGATTTGCACGATCTGCCAGAAACACGCCAGAACACCAATCACGAACACCCCGGTAATGAGGCCATTGAGATACGGTGTCGCTGCGAAGATCCGAACCAGCAGCGGCCAGAACAGATAGCACCCGATCCCGGTCAGGATGGTGACAGCCAGCATCAGGGTCAGCTGCCGGGTTGGCTGTGAAAAATTTGCCTGAATCATCGTGACTGCATTTGTCATGTGCTCTTGCCCTGCATCAGATCACTGCTCTCCCCACCCTGTCGGGCACGGGTATCCGCCCTGCCGCCCATGGAGTATAATACATTTGCGCGAATTACTGTAACGGATGCTCTGGGCCCGCACGATCCGGAAGTGTTCCCGATGATTCCAGACCGGTCTCCGGCATGTCCTGCCTTGCCACAATCTCTAGACCGCCGATCGATTCCGGAAGAGTCCGCCAATCTCTTCCTCTGCGATCCGCATGGCCAGAATCAGGGCGAGAATGAATCCGGTCAGGACGCTGGCAGCGATTCCAAACCAGACGCCCCAGGTACCGAATCCCGGCACCTGAACAAACAGGGCGCAGAAGAGAGCAATCCCGAACCCTTGCCGGTAGAGACCGATCCAGAGCGTGACCATTGGTCGTTTCATCGCCTGAAGGAGCGAATTCATGGCAAAGAGGACCAGGTAGACGGGCAGGATGAATCCGTCAACATTCAGGTAACTGGCACCGATGCGGACGACATCGGGATCATCGGTAAAGATGCTCATGGCCGGGCGGGCGGCAAACCAGAGCAGGCACGCGGCAAGGAACATGAGGACAAGGCCCGCCTTGCAGCAAAAGGCAAATGCTTCCCGAACACGGTCAAAGTTTCCGGCTCCGATATTCTGGGCAGCGATCGGCAAAAGTGCAAGGGTCAGCCCGAATCCGGGCAGCAGCAGCAACTGCTCAATGCGCAGACCGATCCCATAGGCGGCAATCGCATCCGGCCCGAAGCCCTTCAGGTAGACCTGAACCACGAATGACCCGATCAGCATGATGATCATGCTTGACGCCACCGGCAGAGCCAGAGCGGTAATTTCGCGATATGTCTTCATCTGCGGCCGGAACAGACTCAGGGCACATCCCTGCATCAGTTCCGAGCACGAGACACGCCAGAGGATGTAGAGCATGACCCCTGACTGTGAAACCAGAGTCGAAAGGGCAATGCCGTTGAACCCAAGTGCCGGAAAGAAGCCGGAGATCCCGAAGATCATAACCGGGTTGAGGATGATATTGGCCAGAAACGCTCCGATCTGGGCTCGTTGCATCGAAACCGCATCGCCCTGGGCAGACAGAATCCCATTTGCGGCAAAAGCCACCAGAAAAGCCGGATTTGCCAGCATCAGGACATTGAGATAGACGATGGCCAGATCCCGAAAATTTCCTGTATCGCTGACAACCCGGACAAGGAGCGGTGCCGTGAGATAACCGATTCCCATCATTGCAGCTGATACAATGCCGGAATAGACAAGACCCTGACATGCGACATGCCGGGCAAGCTGTTTCTGGCGGGCACCGATGGCACTTCCCACGAGAGCGCCGAGCGCGGAGTTGAGGCCGAATCCGAGCGTTATCAGCATGAAGAAGACGGTGAACGAAATCGTCAGGCCCGCCAGAGCATCTGTCGAAATCAGGCCGGCAAAGTAGCTGTCAACAACATTGTAAAGGGTTGTGAAGACCATCCCGATCGCAATCGGGACCGCCATCCGGCGAAAATGTCCGGGTATCGACCCTGCGGTCAGATCTCGCATCCCTGTCATCGGGACTGTTTCCGCGGACCGATCAGCACAACCCACTCTCCCCCGGAGCGGCGGACCCTATTCCGCCTGACATGCCCGGCCGGGCATTGAGATGCAATCCCTCACACGACGGACAAGGCTCGCCAATCCCGTATCGGGAATCCCGATCTCGTTGAGCCGGGCAACGGTCTCCTCAAGATAGTCCCGATTGGTTCCCCGGCCCCCGGTGGCATGAGCGATGATTTCGGCCTGTTCATCAAGTGTGAGGTCAGGGCAATACTGCCTGTGTGTCTGATCGACGACAAAGGCTGTTGCGGCAATCGACCGGCCATCCGCAAGGGTCAACGGGACCACCATTTCAATGTAGGCAGAGGATACGAGTTCCCTCTCGCGCAACGCCTGCATGACCTCCTGACTTTGGGCAGAATGGCATCGAAGCGCCATACCCGCACAGCGGAAACCGGTCTTCTTCGCCAGCGCAAGAACCAGGCCGGGTCTGGTGGCGGTTCCCCGGTGATGGATCGACCACATGCAAAAGGACCGTTCATATCCCTCAAGGGTTGCACACTGTTGTTCGGCAATCTCAAATCCAGCATTCCACAAGAGGGACCCATAGGCGAATATCCAGAATTTGGAGGCTTGTGTCATCACCGATATCCGATATTTTGGGGCGACATTTTGGGTTTTGGTGCCAGCAGAGAGGCGGTCCACTTGATACGGATCATGATCATGCTGTCAATTCTGGCCGTCATTGTGTGGTCAGGATTCTGGTTGTTTTCCCGCCAGACACGCATCAATCTGGTTGAATCGATGCTGATGTCCGGGTCCGATGCAGGCTGGTCGATCTCCCATGATGCGATCAGGGCTTCGGGGTATCCTTTTCGCGTTGATATCACGCTCGACAATCTGACAATCAGAAACAGTGATCATGGCCTGGTCTGGCATCTTCCCCGGCTGCAGATTCTGATGCTGAGCTACCAGTTCGATCACATCGTCATTGCGTTCCCCGAGACACAGGACATAAGCCTGAACAGGACCGACTACCGCCTGACCACCGACGGGATGAAGGCAAGCCTGACCACCGACGGTGCGGGTGGCATCCTCAAGGCATTCATCATGGAAGCCGGGCGGGTCAATCTGACAGCCGATACCATCCCCGTTCAGGAAATTGAAAACCTGCTCATTGCAATCCGGCACGAATCGGCGACCCCGGGCCAGCACCGTGTGTCTCTCTCATCGTACAGTGATGCAGATCCACCAAATACGGCGATCCTGACGCAGAGGGATGCACTTCTGGCTCGAGTGCTCATGGGCCTGACGCTTGACGGGCGGTTCACTGCCTCAACACCCCTTGGCCCCGACGCCTGCAGTGGGGACGGCCTCACACTGCACCGCCTCGTTGTCAACGACCTGGCAGTCAGGGAACAGAATGCGGAGATCAATCTTTCATCCGACATCGAATTTTCACAGGCCGGCATACCGGAGGGATGGATTGACCTTGAGGTCAACAGGATCCGGAATCTCCTTGAGCTGGTGGAGATTCTTGGTTACGAACTTGGTGCGGCAGCAGGTCTGGCCGGTCAATTCATTGAAACCCTCGGCAAATCACTTCCCGATGGCGGCGTTGGCATCCGGCTCAATTTGAGTGACGGCGCGGCGAGGGTCTTCGGCCTTGATATTCTCAATGTCGGTCCTCTTCGACCGCTCTGTTGACAACAGGCACATAAGGACCTGTCACCAATCCATCAAGCATTGAACGGTTCGGGGTATTTGATGACTGATCGAACAGCTGGGGCCGCCCTCTTCATCAAACTGAAGGCACTCGGTGTTGACTGGGTCTTTGCCAACTCTGGAACAGATTTCCCCCCGATTATTGAAGGGCTGATTGCAGAAAGGCGGCTTGGGACAGAATTGCCCCGCGTGGCCACGGTTCCCCACGAGCATGTCGCTGTTGGCATGGCCCATGGCTACACCCTGATGAGCGGACATGCACAGGCCGTCATGATGCATACCAATGTCGGCCTGGCCAACGGAGCCACCGGTGCGATCAACGCTGCATGTGATCAGATCCCGATGATCCTCATGTCTGGCCGTACACCGGTCACTGAAGGTGGGCGATTCGGCGCACGCACTGTCCCCATTGGCTGGGGACAGGAAATGTTCGACCAGGCGGCCCTGATCCGGGAAGCCTGTAAATGGGATTATGAGCTCCGTTTTCCTGATCAGGTGGCACCTGTGCTTGATCGTGCCTGGTCAATTGCCAATTCAACGCCATCGGGTCCGGTTTATCTGAGTTTGCCGCGCGAGGTCCTCTGCGAACCCTGCCCGTCAGACAATCTGGCCGATCCATCACGAATGACACCGGCCCTGACAGCACCCGATCCATCTGCCCTCGCCGCCGCCGCAAAAACACTGGCTGGCGCCAGAATGCCCCTGATCATTGCCCAGCGGGGGACAGGGTCTGAAAACGCCTTTCGGGCACTGTCAGCGTTTGTCGAGCGTCATGCCATCCCCCTGTCGCATTACTGGGCCAATCGCATTGCCCTCCCCCTCTCCAGCCCCATGCATGTCGGCTGGCAGGCCGACAGTCTCATCAGATCGGCAGATGTCATCCTGGTCCTTGACGCGCTGGCTCCCTGGTGGCCTGACCGGGTCAACCCGCATCCCGAGGCAACTGTCATTCACCTTGGACCCGACCCATTGTTTGCCCGCTCCAGCCCAATGCGTACATTCCAGGCTGATATCGCCCTCGCCGGCGAGACAGCTCCCACATTACAGACACTGATTGATGCCGTTGATGCACTTCCCTGTGACCGGACATTGATATCCGAACGCCGGGAATCCATTGAAACCCTTGCGGCGCGGGAACGCAGGTCCCAGCGCAATCGCGCCCGATCCGGGTGCCGGTCACCCATGACCAAGGACTGGGTGAGTCACTGTCTTGCAACGCACATCAAACGCAATGAGACCAGCGTTTTCCATGAACTTGGCTGCCCGCTGCCATCCCTGCAGCCGGATGATCGGCTCGGATATTTTCAGGAGCCCCATTCCGGGGGTCTTGGCTGGTGTCTGCCGGCCGCCATGGGAGCCAAGCTGGCCGCTCCCGATCGCCTGGTCTTCGCCACCATGGGCGATGGCAGCTATATGTTCGCCAATCCGGTCGCCTGCCATCAACTCTGCGAGTCCCTGGAGATTCCCATCATCACCCTTGTCCTCAACAACGGGGAATGGGGCGCTGTGCGCAATTCCGTTGAAGGGCTTTATCCCGATGGACTGGCTGTCAAGGCCAATCAGGTCCCCCTCACATCCCTCCGGCCAAGTCCGAACTTTGCCCAGATTGCCGCCGCCAGCCGCGCCCACTCCGAAACCATCACCGATGGTGCCGATCTCCCTGCTGCCCTTGAACGCTCCGTCACGGTCGCACTGCAGGAGAAACGGCAGGTTCTCCTCGATATCGCCATCGAATGACACCACCCTGCCCGGCCCTGTCACTCCCGGCCCTCTGTCATCATGGAACGGAGGCTCGATGAGCACTTGAGCGGCCTGGTGCGGGAATATCTGCCCCCACCCCCTGATTGTCGGCACCGACATCCGTGCCATCACGGATGCTGAGGTCCGGGCAGGCCTGGGATGGGGTCACCGGGCGTCAACCCTCGCTCGAGCTTCGCCCCTCCCTCCGGTTGACACCCGGTCGTTGCACCTCAGAGTGGCAGTGGGGTTTCAAAAAAAGCCGCGTTGGTGTGTCATTCATATGTCGCTTGGCCATGCGGCTCTCCCCATCGGAGCAAAGGATGGCCGCATTGCACCCGGACGGTCACAGCTCTCAAACAGGGTGTTTTGCAGGATTTTTGCACCTCTCCCCGCGGGGAGAGGTGCAACATCCGCCGCATTCCCGGATTCTCATCCTGTTTGTCGCCAATTCTCAGGTTGATTGACGCGCCATACGCCCGGATCGTATCCATCAGTCAATTGCCAACACCAGACTCTCAGACATTCCCCAGGCAAAAGACCCATCGAAAACATGTGAGTGATGGATGTCGATCGGTCACTTGTACATATTCTGCTCTTTCGGATGTCCAGATATGCAACTTCAGGCCTTTTTGGCCTAATTTGAGATTCAATCTGCGACAGCTGCACCGAACAAGGATCTTAATTCGCCAAGATAGCTGAACTCGAATCGCGCGGCATTCAGCGTCGACCTGGAAATGTCAGCATATATCAGTTCCGGCAGGTCACATGACGCCCGCGCCAGTTCGACACCGTCAGGATCAAGGATCACGCTCTTCCCAACAAAGTGCATGCCATGCTCCCGGCCAATGCGATTTGCGTACGCGACATAGACCTGATTTTCGATCGCGCGCGCGGGGATCAGGCGTTCGGCGATGTGCCCGTTCGGCTTCATGAGCGATGTTGGAACGGCGATCAGGTCGGCACCAATGCGCGCACATTCTCGTGCGAGTTCTGGAAACTCGATGTCAAAACAGATGAGTACGGCAATCCTGATGCCGTTGAAGACCGCAAGGACAGGCTTGCGACCCGGTATGAAAACGCGACGTTCCCAATCACCGAAGAGTGCGCGCTTCCGGTAGTTGGCAAGCATCTTTCCGTCCGCCCCGATCAGCATTGCAGAATTGTGGACTCCAGCCTCCTTTGCCTCGTAGTACCCCACGAGGATAGCGGTCGCGTTTGACCTTGCCGTCACCTGCAGTTCGAAGACCGTGTTTCGGTCGATCTGTCGGGCAATTGGGTCGACGGCATTTCCATTGAAATATCCGGTGAGAAAGCATTCTGGAAAAATGAGAAGATCCACGCCGCAGCGGGCGGCGTGTTCCGTTGCCCTGGAAATGAACGCCAAATTTTCGGCGATGTCCCCGACCCGGCCCGAATCTTGCCAGATACCCACTTTCAGCGCAGGTACAGAACCGGTCATGGCGCGTTGCTCCGGTATGCGCCGAGCAGACGCGGCAGGTCGCCGAACCTAGCCACGGCTCCAAAGACGGCAACAGCAACGAGGACGAACAGAATCGCGGCGGCGGCCATGACCGGCGTGTAGCCATAGCGAAGGGAGTTGAAGACCTTGATGGGAAGGGTCTCAACTGAAAAACCTGCCACCATGTAGGCGATGATGTACTCGTTCAGGCTGAGAACGGCAGCGAAGGCAAATCCGGAAACGAGATGCGGGCGAATCTGCGGGAGTACCACGGTCAGAAAGACCGTCCGGCCATTTGCACCCATGGTGCGCGCCGCCTCGACAAGTGACCGGTCTATTCCTTCCAGTCCCAGCGAAACTGTCACCAGCGGGAGTGCCAGCAGAAACACCCCGTGCGAGACAACCGTCGCGAGAATGCTCCCGTAAAGACCCAGTGACAGCCAGAACACCAAGAATCCGAGCGCGGATATCACGGGCGGCAGCATGAAGGGGGCGATGCCGAGACCAAACAGGGTGTGGGTCAACGGGCTTCTGCGTGACCACGCGAGATGTGCCACTGGCAGCGCGATGCTCACTGCAAGAATGGATGCAAGAACGGCGACAATCACCGAGTTTGTGAGTGCTGAAGCCCAGTCATTTTCCGTAAAGAGTTCACCATACCATCTGAAAGAGAGTCCCTGAGGCGGAAACAGGAGCCGCTTGGATTGGTTGAGGGACACCCCGGCGATGACAACAAGCGGCGCGGCCAGGAACAGCAACACAATTCCCACCAACGCCTTGCAGGCCAGGTTCGTCATGACACATTGCCCTTGCGGTCGGTGCTGGCTGCGAGAGCAAGGCCGACAAGCGCAAGGGACACCAGCAGAAGAAACATTGCCATTGAGGCGGCGAAAGGAATGTTCGACTGGAAAATGGCCTGGTCGGTGATATGCACGGGCAATGTCCAGTGCCGGGGTCTTCCGAGAACCTGGGGCAGCAGGTAAGCACCAAGAGTGAACACGAACACCAGGATCATGGCACCGATGATGGTACGCCTCATGATTGGCAGCGTCACGCTGACAAACGCGCGCGGCGGAGACGCCCCGGACATGCGGGCCGCCTCGGACAGTTCAGGATCAAGCCGGGAAACCGCAGGGTACATTGTGAGAACCGCGTACGGAAAACCCAGATAGGCAAGCCCGAGCATGAGAGCCAAAATGCCCGGCGCATAGGCCTGTGGACCATCAGTCAGACCCAGGAACGCGAGCAGGTTGCCGATGCCGGCAGTCTGCGACAACAGGGTCGACCATGCAAAGCCGATGATGACTTCCGACAGCGACAGGACCGACAGGATGAAAACCAGCACGACGGATTGCGCCCGCCGGCGCATCCGGCTGATGATGTAGGTGAAGGGAAAGGCGG
>JAPOSK010000096.1:0-1367 GCA_026709725.1 Paracoccaceae bacterium
ATTGATCGTCAGCCTGTCGCCAAGGACAAGACCAAGCTCTTCACCTTCCTGTGCTGCAAAACTGACCTGTGTTGTGCCCTGATACGCTGCAGGCCACCACTGCCCCTCGGTTATCACTGTTCCGTCCGGGGGGGTGTCGGAGTAGGTGATGCCACGATCGCCCCGCAGCACCCAGTGTTCCCCCGCCACATCCGTGGCACGCTCGCCATTGATATGCGAGATGATGCCCCGCAGCATTGGCGAGGATTCGACGCGTGTCACGCCGGGGATGGCGATGATGAGATCCCGGAAGGCATCATGCTGCGTGTTCTGGATATCGACAATGAAGTATTCCGGTGCAATTGCCGGCAGGTCGCCGGAAATCCGGTTGACAAGATTGGTCGAAACCTGCCCCACTGTCGCAAGGATGGTGAAGCCCAGTCCCAGAGCCAGAATCATGGGTATGGTCCCTGAACCCGGTCCCCCGATGACACCAAGGGCCAGCCGGAGTGCCGGTCGCGCGAGCAGGAGGCGTGTACCGCTCGAACGACGGGCAAGAAAATGGGCCAGGCGGGCCATCAGATAGAGGATGGCCAGCGTTGTTGCCGTCCCAAGTGCAAAATAGAGCGTCAGGAGTGTTGTTCCGCTAA
The DNA here is from genome assembly GCA_026709725.1 of Paracoccaceae bacterium. GTDB lineage: Bacteria > Pseudomonadota > Alphaproteobacteria > Rhodobacterales > Rhodobacteraceae > MPNP01. The sequence goes on from JAPOSK010000096.1 coordinate 630, forward strand.
AGAGTGCCGCTGTGACCAGAAACACCCCGACACAGATCACGATGACAGCAAGATATGGCCAGCGGGGCAGCACTGATGGGGGTTGCACGGCACTGCGATAAAGCGCACTCGGTTTCACATCCGCAGTGCGCGAAAGAGCCCAGATTGTGAACACAATGCCGATCATGAGGCCATAGACTGTCGCTTCGACAAGAGGCTCAGGATAGATCCCGATGACGAGCGGCAGGTCAATTCGTTCGGCGATGATGTGCTGAAAGACCATGGGCACGGAGAGGCCGAGGACCAGACCGCACAGGATGCCGGCCAAAAGGAGGAGCAGGGATTGGAGCATATAGACCGCAAAGATCATGAGCTGGGATGCCCCGAGAACCTTGAGTGTGGCGACGGTTGCCGTCTTGTCCTCAATATACTTTCCCATGGCCAGCGCGATTCCGATTCCGCCCACCACAAGACCACCAAGACCCACAATAATCAAAAAAGCACTGACCCGGTTGATGATCTCCATGGTTCCCGGAGATGCCTGACGACTGTCCTGCCAGCGGACACCCTTTCTCAGAAAGCGTTCCTCGGCGTCACGCCGAAGGTTATCAAGACCGGTATCCGGTGGCAGGATCATGCGATATTCGGTCTCAAAGAGTGTACCCGGACCCAGGAGACCTGACTCGGCAAGATCGGCAGTGCGGACGATTGTCCGGGGTCCGAGGGCGAAACCGGCACCGGCATTATCGGGTTCGCTCA
>JAPOSK010000096.1:1377-8574 GCA_026709725.1 Paracoccaceae bacterium
CTGGGTCCCAAGCGAGAATGTACCCCCAGGCTCAATCCGCAGGCGTCGTGCCAGTTCCGGCTTCATGATGGCACCGGGTACGCCATCAACGCGTGTCAATGCCGCCGCCAGATCCACAGCCGGATCAAGATCCACTGCGCCAACCAGCGGGTAGGCGCTGTCGACAGCCTTGATCTGGGTCAGGGCACGTCGTTTTGTTCCCTGCTCAGCGACGGCCATGGATCGGAACTCAACGATTTCGGAGAGTTCAGCGGCCACCTGCCGGAGCCATTCCCGTTCCTCCTCATCGGCAAATCGGTATGTGAACTCCACCTGGGCGTCACCACCAAGCAGCCGGGCGCCGGCTTTGGCCAGCCCGTGTTCAATGCCGGCCCGCACGGTGCCAATTGCCGTGATTGCCATGACACCGAGTGCCAGACATGCCAGAAAAATCCAGAAGCCGTGCGTGCCGCTCCGGAACTCACGGAATGCCAGTCGGACAACACGCCTTGCAGGAGATTCAGGCATCCGGTTGCGGCTTCAACCGACCATCCATGATGCGGACAACGGTGTCACACCTCTCCGCAAGAGTCCGTGAATGGGTTACCATGACCAGCGTGCCGCCGTGTTGTGCCCGCATTGCAAACAGGAGGTCCATGATCGCCTGCCCGGTCGTCTGATCAAGATTCCCGGTCGGTTCATCAGCCAGAATCAGTTGCGGACCGTGAACCATGGCCCGGGCAATCGCGACACGCTGCTGCTCACCACCCGAGAGCTGGGCAGGATAGTGACCGGCGCGGTCAGCAAGTCCCACAGACTCCAGCAGGACCGAGGCCCGCTCAAAAGCATCGACGCGCCCGTCCAGCTCCAGGGGAAGTGCGATGTTTTCCCTGGCTGTCATGGTCGGGATCAGATGAAAGGACTGGAAGACAACACCGATACGGCTGCGTCGCAATCGATTGAATGCGCGGTCCGGTATCGATCTGATGTCCTGGCCGAAGAGCCGAATGATGCCCGCAGTGTGTATCTCAAGGCCGGCCATAAGCATCAACAGGGATGATTTTCCCGACCCGGACGGCCCCGTGATCGCCACTGTTGTCCCTGACCTGACATCAAGCGTAATTCCATTTATAATGTTGACCGGACCGGCATTGCCGTCAAGCCGGAAATGGACCGCATCAAGTTCCAGGAGTGGATCGGACATGGAGAAACCCTACAACAAGATCAGCAGGAAGCCTAACGACAAATGATCAATCCGGTCAAGTCCCTGATCCTGCCAGCACTGCTTGCCATCACAGGATGGCCGGTCAGTGCGGAAACGCGTGTGCTTGTTGCGTTTGGGGACAGTCTTGTTCAGGGTTTTGGCGTCTATCCGGAGGAGGGACTTGTGCCGCAACTCGAACAGCGTCTGCAGGCAATGGATCTTGATGTGACTGTACGGAATGCGGGTGTCTCAGGTGACACTTCCGCTGGCGGAGCGGCCCGCCTGAACTGGATCCTGACACCCGATGTGGATGGTGTGATTGTTCTCTTTGGAGGCAATGACCTGTTGCGGGGGCTTTTGCCGGAAATGACGCGGGAAAATATCGACACAATCCTCAAAGCCCTGCAGGAGCGATCAATCCCCACGCTGCTTGTTGGTCATGAGGCCCCGGAAAACTACGGGCCTGAGTACAAACACGAATTCGAGCAGATCTTCAGCGATCTTGCAGCAACCCATCAGACACTCTTCTACCCGCGGTTTTTTGCCGCCATTGATACAGGCGATGACCGGAACGCCGCCCGTCTCCAATACCTGCAGGATGATTTTCTTCATCCGAATGCCGATGGGTTTGCCCGAATCGCCGATGATCTTCTCCCGCTCATCGTTCAGCTTCTCGACCGGATGTGATAGACTGGGGCGCATGACGGCCACAGCATATGATGTCATGATGGCAGGAACCGCACTTACGGAGGACAATGATGAAGACGACCGTTACCACCCTTGCGCTTGCCACGCTGATCATTCTGACGCCCCTGGCGACCACGCCTGCTGATCTGGAAAAGATGGCCGTTCGCCAATCCGCCATGAAATTCATCGGTGCCCAGATGCGCCAGCTGTCCGGCATGGCCCGTGGACAATCCGATCTCAATGCGCCCTATGTGGCTGCTGTGGGAAGCAGTATCGCCATCATCGGTGATTCACTTTCCCTCTGGTTCGACGACCTGCCCGAAGGCTATCCCCATGCCGATTCAGAAGCCCTGCCCGTCATCGCCGCCAACCGGGATGCGTTCCTTGCACAGGCCGAAAAGATGGCTGATGCGGGGCGCGCAATGGCATCGGCACCGGACGCGCTCGCCGCATCATTCCAGTCTCTCTCATCAACCTGCCGTTCCTGCCATTCACAGTTTCGGATGTAGTGCCCTTTGCCTGCCCTGATGCGATGGAGTCTGCGATCGGTTCCAATTGCTGTCCTGGTCATCATCCTGGTGACCCTCTGGGCTGTCCACAAGGATCAGCGCGGCCTGCTTGACGATACAGCGGTGGCAGCCGGCCTGCCGCCCGATTTTGTACCGGACCTGCGCCGGGGCGAGGAACTTTATCATCTCGGTGGTTGCCTCAACTGTCACGCAGGTGCCGGAGATCTCCAATCGGTGCCAGCCGGGGGCACTCCACTCCACTCGGTTGTCGGGACATTCTATCCACCCAATATCACTCCCGATCCCGCGACCGGGATCGGGGCATGGTCCAACGCAGAGTTCATCAACGCAATGCGCCAGGGCCGGGCACCTGACGGGCGGCACTACTATGCCGCCTTTCCCTATCCCTACTATGTCATGACATCCGTTGCTGATCTGGTTCACCTCAAGGCCCATCTCGACAGTTTCAGCCCCGTGACCAATCATACGCCGCCCCATATGCTGGATCTGCCCTTCTCGGTTCGACTGGGGAACCTCTACTGGAAAGCACTGTTCCATGAGCCGGTGGAATTTGTTGCCGCTCCGGATCAATCCCCTGAGTGGAATCTTGGCAATGCCATCGTCAACGGCCTCGGCCATTGCGGCATGTGTCACACGCCGAAGGGGATTCTCTTCAATGATGACAGGGACAGGCTCTTCGCCGGTGCACCCGCCCTCGACAATCATGATACCGCCGCCCCCCGACTGGCCGGGCTTGATCCCATCAAGACGCTCAACGGTCTGGACGAGTGGTCCGGTGCCATCAGTGAAAACAGTCCCATGCATGCAATCACGCTGGCCTTTTCGCAGCACCTGCCACCGGAATACGCACAGGCTGTTGCCATCTACCTCGCAGATCCGTTCCCGTAAACCTCCTGACGATACACGGGTGTTCATGCCGCATCCGGGATCGCGCCCTCCGGGGTCATGGCGGCAATCGGTTGCCGGTCATGACAGGATGTCCCTGTCACCGCCCCTGCCAAACCTCAGGGGCAGGGGACATTCCTCTATCCACAGGCAGGAGATGAAACATGACACAGATGATGAGGACCGGGGCCGCGCGCTGGTGATGGCGGCTCTCCCCGCCGCCGCGCAGAGTCAGAGCGCCCTGTTCGATTTCGACCCCTGGTTCAACGGGCTGTCGACGATGCGCGTGCCGGAAGTGGAAATCACCATTCCGTGGCAGCCCGAACTGCTCAAAGAAGCGGAAGCGACGGATGCAGTGACAGCAAACGATATTCTTGTCCGCGCCAATATTTCGGAAGGAATTCCACCCTCGCGACGGAGGATTTGCGGATCGGGATCTCGTTGACGACGGCCACCGGCCTGACCGGAGACGGATCCTCCAGTGGGCTCCCCGCAATAATCCGGGCGGGTCAGCGCAGTTCAGCTCCTGTTGTCGTCGTGGTCCCCGACGACAATATCGCCCACAGCTGCAACAAGCTCATCGTCAACCTGCGGTCCCTGTAACCCGACACATGCAGGATCGTGCCCTGCGTCAATGGCAAGGGGTTTGTGTATGTTCCCTGCACCGACAATGACGGCGGGAATCCCGGTGGGACGCTGAGCGGGGACTGTCGCTGACGGACACCCGCGGTCGACTCCGGATGCGTGCAGATCCCGCGGTCAGGGACGTCTGAACGTTGTCTGGCCCCTGACGCCCGCAGGGGGTGACACACGGCAAGAGTGCAGTTGTGGGTCTGGGGGCGTGTTTTGATCCGGGTCAAAATCCAGGCTGAAATCAACCGATGATTGCAGGTCGAACCCCGGATGATTGCAGGCCGATGCACATAGCGCCTGTTCAATCCCATGAAAAAGGGCGGCCCGAAGACCGCCCGGTGTGTCCGTCAAGATCAGATCATCCACCGCCGTCGCATCTAGGCTGCGCCCGTGTCGCTTCGTTTTTCACTCTTTTCTGTTCGTCGTTGCCGCTGGTATGGAATGTTCCGGCAATGATCCTGCTGCACAGACAGTTGCGGATATCAAGCCGGTCGCTTTCCTGGAGGCATCCACCGGCGGAACCGCCAGAGGGATGGGCATCAGGCTGTCTGTCATGTTGTAGCTTCTCCCCGTCATGAAACAGGCGGAGTCAAGGGGATTGGCAACCCCAGGGCCCGGCACGTTCGCCCAGAGAACGGCGTGATAGGGTGTCTTCGCCGTCACGGAAACGTTGACCGCTGTATTGATCGAATCCTGATCATGCGGTGAAAGTTGTCGGGCACCCCGCACAACCCGGGTGCCATCTGCGCCGGACGGAACACGAGTCTGGAGATCCCGCCCTGAGAGACCTGGGTGGCAGGGGGTTCGGACCTTCGGGGAGTGTGCCGGCAATCAGGACATGGGAGCGTGGCAGGATGCAGATGGATGGTGCGGGGTCAGGGATGGTGCATTGATTGGGGCCCGCCGGGCTTCAGATTAGTGACCGCGTCAGCCATCGAAGGTTCGGCACCGGAACGGTCCATGCCGTCAGTGCCCGGCGGATCATGGTGCGCTTCGATGACAATGCATCGAGGATGGTCATGCAGAACTACCTGCACCGGGTCGCATGACCGCAGGCGCCCGATGGTGCCGGTCGCACCATCGGGCGCCGGGCGGGCCCGGCTGCCGCCTCAGCGCGCCGGGCGGGACTGCCCGGCAATCGAGGGGATGTCGTAGCGGGCGATGCCGAGATCATCGAGCTCCCGGTCGGTCAGCCTCTCCAGTGCGCGGCGGGTCCTGGCGGCGTTGCGATTCGCCATGATGCGCGCAAACAGCGCCTTCAGCGGGCGAACGACGACTCCACCGGTAGAAATGGAGTTTCGGTATCCAAAATCCATGACGGCCATGATTGTTCCTTTCACATAAGCGATTGACCCCTGTGGTCGGGGCAACATATTGGACCGGGGCGGTGTTCATTCAATTGCCGGTTTCGCAACCCTGTCTTCGGGAATCTGCAACGCTCCGGAAACAGGGGCCGTCGGGGTGATGGGGTTGGGGATACCGGTTGCAGACTGGTGGCACAGATTTTGAATCATCTTAGAAGATGCCGTTCCCGGCATGACGTGGAGAGATCGCATTGAGGCTGACAAACGAGAGAGTGCTAGAGGAGTTGCGGCGTGTCGTGTTGCCCGATGGCAATGATATCGTGGCAATGGGACTTGTAAGGGCGCTTCAGATTGACGGATCACGGGTTCGTTTTGTGCTTGAGGTTCCTTCCGAGATCGGTGGCAAGATGGAGCCGGTACGGACTGCTGCCGCCAGGATCATTCAGGAATTGCCCGGGGTTGAGCAGGCTGATGTGGTCATGACGGCTCATACGGACTCATCACAAAAAAAGACGGCACCACCGGATTTGCGCATTGGTCGTCATCTGCATGCCGATGACACGGGAGATATTGAGGGTATCAAATCACTGATCGCTGTGGGTTCCGGCAAGGGGGGCGTCGGCAAGTCTACGGTGGCAACCAACCTTGCCCTCGCAATGAAAATGATCGGTTGTGAGGTCGGGTTGCTTGATGCGGATATCTATGGCCCGTCAATTCCGATCATGATGGGGCAGGGTGGCAAGCCATCTTCTCCCGACGGGAAGACCATCGTGCCGCTCACAGCCCATGGGATCAAGTTCATGTCCATGGGGTCCCTGCTTCCTGCCGAGCAGGCCGTAATCTGGCGCGGGCCTATGCTGATGGGGGCACTTCAGCAAATGCTCGGGCAGGTCCAGTGGGGTGCCCTTGACGAGCTGGTGGTTGATTTGCCGCCCGGGACGGGTGATGTACAACTCACGCTGTGTCAGAAGTTCAGGCCGCGAGGAGCAATCATTGTCACAACTGCGCAGGATGTGGCGCTCGCTGATGCCCGACGGGCCATCAGCATGTTCCGGGAACTCAACACACCTGTGCTTGGCCTGATCGAAAACATGTCCCGGTTTATTTGCCCAAAATGCGGTGAGGGCACAGACCTCTTCGGATCGGCCGGTGCAGAGAAAATCGCACGGCGTCTGGAGATTCCGTTCCTGGGTAAAATTCCCCTGCAGACAGGAATCGTTCAATCAGGTGATCGTGGTACGCCAGCTGTGATGCACGATGACGTTCTGGCTGAAACCTTTCGATCAATCGCTGAAATCCTGACCGATTCGGCAAAAATTTCGGGCCGAGAACGTCCGGTTTGAATGATTCAGGATGAAAAACCGAATCAGGTTGCCTGGTTCAAGACACCTGTAATCTTATATGGTGTAGTGATATTAATAGACAACACAATATATAGTGCTGCAATAGTGCTGGAAATGACATGGCCCACAAAGTGGCTTGCTTTCCCATAAAATCCCTGTTATCACCCTCTCGGCCACTGATCGAACTTGTGGCGTGCCACAATGACGGTTTGCGAGGTCTTAAGGCAGAATGGGCTCCGACTGGGACAACGAAGGATATTCAATTCCCCTCCTCCCCTTTGAATACGAATGTTGTCAAAGTCGGACCCATTGTCAGCCTGCAGCGGAGTTATCTTGCTGTCCCCGGTTGTCTTTGCGGGAGTAGAGCGTACAGATGGGCACAGTTTTCCGTGGTGAATTTTGCCACAACATTGATGCCAAAAAACGCATTGCTGTACCGGCCGATTTCCGTCGTGCGATCGGTGAGGAGCAGACTCCTGAAACCCCCCGTGGTCTGGATGAGACCCCTAGGCTGACAATCGTTTACGGCGATGATCGCCTTGAATGCCTGCAATGCTATTCCGAACAGACGATCCGGAAGATTGACGATGCAATCGCCCGGTTGGGGCGGGCGACGGATGAACGGAAATTTC
>JAPOSK010000137.1 GCA_026709725.1 Paracoccaceae bacterium
CTTCGGGAAGCTGATTCAGGTCCGGGTGCCAGAGGATGAAGCGACCTCAACCCTTCGGAGCTTCGACCTCGATGTCATTCCGGTTGACCAGGAGATCGCATTTCTTGCCGGCTCGCTCATACAACTGAATCATGAATACGGGCTTAGCCTTGCTGATCGTTCTTGTCTGGCGACGGCAATCAGTCGGAATGAACCTGTCGTGACCGCTGACAGGGTTTGGGCGAACATGAAACATAAGGGGATTATATCGACTGGTTGACAGAATCTAAATTGGTTCAAGTAAATCAGTTTGTTACAACAAACTTTGCCAGATATTTCATTGATACTTCAAGTGCTTGGATATCATCGGGTATTTTGATTCCTATCAACTTAAGTATACAATCCCTAAACATAAAGGCCTTTGACATCATCGTCATCCGATGACCTGACGTCAAAGGCCGTTGTCAGCGGGTACTGCCCTTATCAGATCAGCATGGATTTCGATTTCAAACTGCCGGGCGCGTATTCCCGTGAGCAGGCATTGCAGACGATCCAATCTCCCGCCCTGCCGACCGAGGATGTCGAACAACGGGTGCGCCGTGCACTGTTCAGCATCCTTGCCCGCAACCAGGATGACCATGTCAAGAATATCGGATTTGTCATGGACAGGGAGGGTGAGTGGCATCTCGCACCGGCTTTCGATGCAGTCTGCAGCGACAATCCGCATGGCACCCGGACCTCCCGACACCGGATGAGTCTCAATGGAAAACGCGATGGATTGACCTTGAGAGATCCTGTCGCGTTTGGAGAATTTGCCGGGCTGCGTTCCGGCAGTGCGGCAGGGCCCCGGAGACTCCGGGTGGTGATACCCGCCTCGTTCACTCTTCCCTGTTTATTGCCAGCAGAGTGCGATGGTGCCGGGGTCGGGGATTGTCGCTGATGGCTTCAAAAGAGCGGTTGCTGTCCGTTGGCGGGCGGGGTGAATGCAACCGTGAGTCCTGGCTGCTGCCGGTGGAGGATTCGTGTGACTGATGTCTTCAAGGGGGGTCCGCATGGAACCACAACGCCGGACCGCATCCTGATCGCCGTCAGCAGGTTCCCGGGCAGATGGCGTGCCTCTATCTGGACAGAAGGGGGACCTTTCCGACAGGCAGACGCTTCTTCCTGTGGGGTTCGATGCTGAATTCGAGATCGTCATCCACCAGATTGATGGTCACAGTTCCGCCCTTCCTGAGTTTGCCGAAGAGGATTTCGTCGGCCAGTGGTTGTTTGACCTTCTCCTGAATCAATCGGGCCAGTGGGCGTGCACCCATTGTGCCGTCATAGCCTTCGCGGGCCATCCAGAGAGCGGCCTCCTCGCTGATGGTGATGCTGACATTCCGCTCGATCAGCTGCCCCTCAAGCTGGATGATGAATTTCTCAACAACCCTGATAACGGTCTCTTCCTCCAGCGGGGCAAAGCTGATGATCGCATCAAGCCGGTTGCGGAACTCCGGCGGAAACAGGGTTTCAATTGCCTTGAGGTCCTCCCCCTCTCGACGATCACGGGCAAATCCGAGAGCCGCGCGGGACTGTTCGACAGCACCGGCGTTGGTCGTCAGGATCAGGATGGTGTTCCGGAAATCCACTTCCCGGCCATTGTGATCCGTCAGCTTGCCGTAATCCATGACCTGGAGAAGGATGTTCGAGACTTCGGGATGCGCCTTCTCGATCTCATCAAAGAGGATGACGCAGTGGGGATTCTCGTCAACGCCATCAGTCAGTATTCCGCCCTGGTCGAATCCGACATAGCCCGGCGGAGCACCAACCAGACGCGAGACTGTGTGCCGCTCCATGTATTCACTCATATCAAAGCGGATGAGTTTTGCGCCGAGAGTCTGTGACAATTGCCGCGCCACCTCGGTCTTGCCGACGCCCGTCGGTCCGGCGAAGAGGTATGAGCCGATCGGTTTTTCCGGCTCCCGGAGACCGGCGCGACTGAGTTTTATGGCTCCGGTCAGGGCATCAATGGCCGGATCCTGACCAAAGACCACAAGTTTGAGATTGTCTTCGAGGTCATTCAGCAGGGCTGAATCCGATTTTGACAGCTGCTTGGGCGGGATGCGGGCTATTTTGGCAATGACATTCTCGATCTCCTTGCCGCGGATGGTTTTGCGACGGGCGCGCCCCGTCACCAGCTGCTGGGAAGCCCCCGCTTCATCAATCACATCAATCGCCTTGTCAGGAAATTTGCGGTTGCTTACATAACGTGCCGTGAGTTCGACAGTTGTCCGGAGGGCATCATCGGTGAACCGCACCATGTGGTGCTCTTCGAACCGTTTTCGCAAACCTTTGAGAATCCTGATGGTTTCCTCATCTGTCGGCTCCGGGACGTCAATTTTCTGGAAGCGCCGTGACAGAGCCCGATCACGTTCGAAATACTGTTTGTATTCCTTGTAGGTTGTGGAGCCAATGCATCTGAGACTGCCATCCTGAAGGCTGGGTTTCAGGATATTCGACGCATCCATTGAACCTCCGCCCGCTGATCCGGCACCGACCAGTGTGTGGACCTCATCGATGAAAAGAACAGCGTTCTGTTTTTTCTTGATGGCCTTGATGACCTTTGTCAGCCGTTCCTCGAAATCACCCCGATAGCGGGTTCCGGCCAGCAGGGTGCCAAGTTCAAGGCTGAAGAATGTCAGATCCTGGATTTTTTCGGGCACATCGCCGGATTCCACCATACGGGCGATCCCTTCAACAATCGAGGTCTTGCCAACACCCGGATCTCCAACCAGAAGCGGATTGTTCTTGTTTCTTCTGAGCAGTGTCTGAAAGCAGCGCTGGACTTCTCCCTTTCGGCCGATCAGGGGATCAGTGCGGCCCTCGCGGGCCTTGGCATTCAGATCAACACAGTAAAGAGCGAGAGGGGATTTCTTGGTTCTGCTCCGTGAACGCGTCCGCTCGCCTTCCTTGTCATCAGCGTCACTGACGGCTTCCTGAGGCACATCCGGGCCGGACTGTTTCGCGATCCCATGGGCGACATATCGGGTGAGGTCATAGCGTGAAAGATCGAATTCCTTGAGAATCAGGACCGCCTTGCTCCTGGTCTCCGAATACATGGCAATCAGGACGTTGATTCCGGTGACCTCTTCAGTCCGTCGTGCGGACAGGACGTGAAATGTTGCCCGGTTGATGACATTCTCCACAGACACGGTTGGCGGGATGGTTGTGGTCTCCCCATCCTCGCCCTGCTCGCCTTCGGGGCCTGCCTTTTCTCCGTTGTTGAAATTGGCCATGACCCGTTCCCGGATTTTGTCCGGATCAACTCCACAGGCCTTGATGGCCTCTCTGGCATCGGTATCAATGGTGAGGGCCAGCAACAGATGTTCGAGAGTCATGTAGTCATGATTGAACTGTCTGGCGATTCCGTAGACCTCATTGATCGCGTTCGCCAGTGACTGTGATATCTTAGGCAAAGCCAAACTCCATCCAGATCTGCGAGCGGGCAACCGGGATCAGCCACGCACCCTGTTGATGGTAGGGGGCAATGACTTCCGAATCAAGGTTTATGCCGAAAAATCTTTCCATGCCGGCCTGCGAAGGTCAATTGACGGTGCCCCGAACATTCCTAAAACCGGTCCTTGCGTTTCCGGATCTCGGCAAAAACCTCGGCATCCGATGCGTTTGCCATACCGACACGGTCCTTGACTTCCGGCAGTGCCGCGCGCAGGAAAGGGTTCGTGGCCTTTTCAAGTGCCAGTGTGGTGGGGACCGTCGGAAGGTTCCCTGACCGTTTCTCCCGTATATCAGCCATCCGGTCCACAAGCTCGGCATTATCAGGCTCGATGGTCAGGGCAAACTCGCCGTTTGCCAGCGTGTATTCATGCCCTGAATAAATCAGGGTGCTGTCGGGCAGACAGGCGAGTTTTTGGAGACTTGCCCACATCATTGGCGGTGTTCCCTCGAACACGCGCCCGCACCCCAGCGCCATGAGTGAATCAGCCGTAAATGCCGCTCCGGGGATGATGTAGGCGATATGCCCGACAGTGTGACCGGAGACATCGATGACCGAGGCGGTCATGCCGCAAAGGTCGAATGTGCTGCCATCTGCAACCTCCCGGTCCAGCGTCGGCAGACGCCGCCGATCCCTGTCATGTCCGATAACCGTAACATCAAATTCGTTTCTGAGTTGCTCAATCCCCTGTATATGGTCATCATGATGGTGCGTAATCAGGATTGTATCAAGCGTCCACCCCTCCTGCCGCAAGGCGGACACAATCGGGTCGGCCTCCGGTGCGTCGACGAGTGCTGTCCCGCCCGTTTGGCTGGAATGAATGATGTAGGCGTAGTTGTCCGAGAGGCAGGGGACGACCTTGACAGTGTATGCGTCCGGCACATGTGGCTCCATTTTACTGTGGTTGGTGACTGATCATGAATACCCCCCTTGATGATTCAATGCACCCGCAAATCCGGAACCTCAACCGATTTTATCATCAGACCGATCTCGGTCGCTATGTTCAGGGGGTCCTGCTCAATCACATTCGAAACTTCTGGCCCGATATCAGGGGCCGGACAATTCTCGGTTATGGCTATGCGTGTCCGCTCGATTCATGGTTGGCGGATTCCTATCGGACTGTCTACCTGATGCCCGACAGCCAGGGTGCCGAGCCCTGGATCGGCAAGCGGGGAAACGTTGTCGTCGAATCATCGGATGCACACTGGCCCCTTCCGACAAGCAGTCTTGAGCTTTGTGTTATCCTGCACGGTCTTGAGACCTGTTCGCATGCCTCCACCCTGCTCTCGGAATGCTGGCGCACCCTGGCACCGGAAGGTGTCGTCCTGGTCATCGTGCCCAATCGTGCCGGTTTCTGGGCACGGCGTGACAGTACGCCGTTCGGTTTTGGTCGACCGTATTCATCATCCCAGATTGAATCGCTCATGCAGGAATGCCGCCTTGAGCCCATAAGCCGTGCCGCGGCCCTCTTCGGACCTCCGGGACCAAGGGCCACGGTTGGCAGGATGGCACCCACCATTGATCGGGTTGCCCGCCACATGCCGATCGGCTATGCGGCGGGCATTCATTTGCTCATGGCCCGAAAGCGGGTCTTCTCTACCCACCGCAGCGGCATTGGGGAAACTGTCAAATCCAAACTGGCTTCCCTGCAGGGGCATGGTATTGCTGAACCGGGGCCGGCTTCGGGACGCAGTCGATCCTGATGCATGGATGCGGATCCGGGCCCTGATTCGGGTTTTCCACCGCAGGATGTCCCTGATCCGGTCGGATCAGGGACATCTGAGGCCCTGCTGCCGGAGGAGGGTCCGATGCGCCGGCATGATTGACGTCGCCGGGCGCGGGAAGCCGTATTGTCAAGATGTCCGGCCTCTGTTATCTGACACCACTGTCGCCGGAAGGGGTCTTTTGGCACACCCATCCCATCGTGAACGCATGTGAGGTTCAGAGTGTCGCAGAATGTGTCATTGTCATCCGGCATCGCATCCCGGTATGCACAGGCGATCTTTGATCTGGCACGCGAGGATGGGGGACTGGCGGTCCTGTCCGGTGATGTGGAGCGCATCCGGGAGGCCTTCCGGGGCAGCCCGGACCTGCAGACCCTGATCTGCTCCCCCATCTACATGCGGGATGAGGCGACCCGGGCGATTCAGGGTGTCGCAGAACATCTTGGACTGAGCACAGTGATGACCAACACACTGGCCCTGATGGCCAGCAAGCGCCGCCTCTTCACCCTGCCGCAATTCATGGACCGGCTTGATGCCATGATTGACGAGGCAAACGGTGTGACAACGGCTGAGGTTCTCTCAGCAGATCCGCTTGAAGAGGATGACCTGCAGCGTCTCGGAGATGTTCTGCGCCGCAAGACCGGCAAGGATGTCCGATTGACAGTCAGGGTTGATCCGGGTGTGATCAGCGGACTGGTTGTTCGGCTGGGCTCCCGGCTCGTGGACAACTCTCTGCGGACGAAATTAACCACGATGAGACAGGGTTTACGCGAGGTTTAATTGATGGCGATACAAGCTGCTGAAATCTCCTCCATTCTGAAGGATCAGATTCGCAATTTCGGTCAGGAGGCCGAAGTTGCGGAAATTGGTCGTGTTCTGAGTGTTGGGGACGGCATTGCCCGGGTTTTCGGACTTGACAACATTCAGGCCGGTGAGATGGTCGAGTTTCCCGGCGGCATTCGGGGCATGGCCCTCAATCTGGAGGTTGACAATGTCGGGATTGTCATTTTCGGTGATGATCGCAACATCAAGGAGGGTGATACGGTCAAGCGAACCGAGGCCATCGTTGATGTGCCGGTCGGTGATGCCCTGCTTGGCCGGGTCGTTGATGCGCTTGGGAATCCGATTGACAACAAGGGACCCGTTGCGACGACGGCGCGTTCTGTTGCCGATGTCAAGGCCCCCGGGATTATCCCTCGCCAGTCGGTGCATGAGCCTATGGCAACAGGTCTGAAATCGGTTGATGCCATGATTCCGATTGGTCGGGGGCAGCGGGAACTGATCATCGGGGATCGTCAAACCGGCAAGACCGCACTGGTGCTTGATACGATCCTGAACCAGAAATCCTACAATGATGCTGCCGGTGATGATGAATCAAAGAAACTCTACTGCATCTATGTCGCGATTGGCCAGAAGCGCTCAACCGTCGCCCAGCTCGTGCGGCGGCTGGAGGAGAATGATGCGCTTGATTACACGATTGTGGTTGCCGCAACAGCCTCGGATCCGGCGCCGATGCAGTTTCTTGCACCCTATTCTGCAACAGCGATGGCAGAGAACTTCCGTGACAATGGCCGGCACGCGCTCATCATCTATGACGATCTCTCGAAACAGGCGGTTGCCTATCGGCAGATGTCGCTTCTCCTCCGCCGACCGCCGGGTCGCGAAGCCTATCCCGGTGATGTGTTCTATCTGCACTCCCGTCTTCTGGAGCGGGCTGCGAAACTCAATGCCGATTTCAAATCCGGTTCGCTGACGGCCCTGCCGATTATTGAGACCCAGGCCGGTGATCTGTCGGCTTATATTCCAACCAATGTGATTTCGATCACGGATGGGCAGATCTTCCTCGAGACGGAATTGTTTTACCAGGGCATCCGTCCTGCAGTGAACACAGGTCTCAGTGTTTCGCGGGTGGGGTCATCGGCGCAGACAGCGGCAATGAAGTCTGTGGCAGGGCGCGTGAAACTCGAGCTGGCGCAGTATCGTGAAATGGCTGCCTTTGCCCAGTTTGGCTCAGATCTTGATGCTGCAACGCAACGGTTGCTGAACCGGGGTGCCCGGCTGATGGAGATGATGAAACAGCCTCAGTACGCGCCGCTGACCAATGCCGAGATCGTCTGTGTCATCTTTGCCGGGACGCGCGGCTATCTCGACAGTCTGGACATTGGTGATGTTGTCCGTTTCGAGAGCGGCCTCGTCAATCATCTCCGGGCAAACTGCCGGGAACTGCTTGATGATATAACAACCAATGACCGCAAGGTTGAGGGTGAACTTGACGATGCGATCAAGGCTGCCGTCGAGGCCTATGCCAAGAACTTTTCCTGACCGGACACGCTCTCAAGGCCAAACCTCTCCCGAGGGTTACCAGAGGAATCGCTGAATGCCCAGCCTCAAGGATCTCAAACTCAGGATTGAGACTGTCAAATCCACACGGAAGATCACGAGGGCCATGCAGATGGTTGCCGCTGCCAAACTGCGCCGTGCTCAGGAGGCGGCCGAGTCGGCCCGCCCGTATGCTGAACACCTCAACGCCATCATGGCCAATCTTTCCGCCGGTGCTGCCGGTTCAGGAAGTGCTCCGCCCGCACTCATCGGGACCGGACAGGATCAGATCCATCTCCTGATCGCCGCGACATCTGAACGGGGTCTCTGCGGTGGATTCAATTCCTCC
The DNA here is from genome assembly GCA_026709725.1 of Paracoccaceae bacterium. Classification (GTDB taxonomy): domain Bacteria; phylum Pseudomonadota; class Alphaproteobacteria; order Rhodobacterales; family Rhodobacteraceae; genus MPNP01. The sequence goes on from JAPOSK010000137.1 coordinate 7,865, forward strand.
ATTGTCAGGCTGGTCCGAAGTCATCTCCGCCAGCTGCGGTCGGATGGCAAGACGGTGAAAATCATTACGATCGGCAAGAAGGGTCGTGAGCAACTGAAGCGTGACTGCAGCGATCTCGTCATCGATCACGTCGATCTCTCGGGATATCGCGCAATCACTTATGACATCGCCCAGAAGATCGCAGAAGATGTCATGCGGCGTTTTGAGGCGGGTGAATTCGATGTGGGGACGGTGTTCTTCAGCCGATTCAGGTCAGTGATTTCCCAGATGCCTACAGCCATGCAGCTGATTCCGGCCAGGGTCGACGCGCCAGCCAACGACACGGGCACCGAATCCCGCTGCTACGAGTATGAGCCGGGAGAGGACGAGATCCTTGCCGAGCTGGTGCCAAGGGCGATCGCCAACCAGATCTTCACGGCTCTGCTGGAGAATTCAGCATCGGAGCAGGGGGCACGCATGTCGGCCATGGACAATGCCACACGCAATGCCGGGGAGATGATTGACAAGCTGACCATCGTGTACAATCGTTCGCGACAGGCAGCGATCACAAAGGAACTCATTGAAATCATTTCGGGTGCTGAAGCACTCTGAGATCACGGAGATATGCATGAATACACTTGCTGAAACGAGTCCATCCGACAATAAGGCCGATCCATCTGATGAGCAGGGCCAGGTCACACAGGTGAC
>JAPOSK010000225.1 GCA_026709725.1 Paracoccaceae bacterium
CAAGGATGGCTGATTCGAGCCGTCAGCAGTCTTGGCACTTAGGTATATAATCCCCTTGAGTCCGCTCTTGCACGCGACATGTCGACGGAGCCCGTGCATCCGATTCAGGTGGTTCGTGCCATGCGAGAGGCGATGGCGGACCAGGATGTGCTGGTGTGTGACTCCGGTTTCAATCAAATCTGGGGCGGGCAGTGTTTCGATGTTCGCAGTTCCGGTCGCTGCTATCTTGGCCCACGGGGCTTCGGTGTTATGGGCTATGGTCTCCCTGCCGCGATCGCGCGTGCAATGACAACGCCGGATCAGACCGTCTACTGCCTCATTGGTGATGGTGGCTTTGCCATGGTCATCCAGGAGCTGGAAACAGCCGTTCGCTGCGGGGTCAATCTGACCATCGTCGTGATGAACAATTCCGGCATGCAGTTCATTCAGGACAATCAACGCTTGTTTTTCGGGGGACGGCTGATCTCGACCGCGTTCTCCGAGCTGGACTATGCTGCAATCGCCCGTGCCTTTGGTTGTCATGGGATCCGTGTTGAGACAAGCGGCAAACTGGATGCTGCCTTCGCTGAGGCGGCGGCAAGCCCAAAGACGACCGTGATTGACGTGCATGTTGATAACTCCGCCGTGCCCGAGCGAACCAGCCTGCAATCCTTCAGATAATCATCGGATACAGGATATGAACCGGCAGCGATCCCTTCATGGCAAAACAGCAGTTGTTACCGGCGGTACACGGGGCATCGGGCGTTCCATTGTTGAACGGTTTGCAGGTGAAGGAGCGAATATCGCACTGTGCGCCCGCACGCCTTCCGACCTGAACGACACGCAGTCTGTGGTCGAGGCAGCAGGTCGTCTCTGCCTTGCGCAAACCGCCGACCTGTCTGACAGGGCTTCCATCAGTGATTTCAGTGAGCGGGTTCTTGAGGAGTTCGGGAGCATTGACATCATCATAAACAACGCAGGAGTCTATCTGGATCGGGGGACTGTGGCCGAGAGTGATCCGGATGACTGGTGCAGGAACCTGATCATAAACCTTCACGGCCCCTACCTCGTCACACGGTTTTTGCTGGCAGGGCTGAATGATGGCGGCAAGATCCTGAATCTGTCCTCCGGCAAGGGTCTGAGTGCCGGTGTCGATGCCGCTTCCTATCATGTTGCAAAGGCAGGACTGCACATGTTGACCGAATGTCTGGCCAACGAGCTCTGGCCACGCAGGATCGACGTGAACAATATCATTCCCGGTCCCGTTGCCACCACGACATTCAGCCGTGAGGACCCGGTGAAGCGGAGTCCACCCGAAGTGCTTCTTGAAAAGTACAAAACCGAGATTCCGCACGGCTTGCCCGCATGGGAACGGGTGAAGCACCCCGATGAGGTTGCCGATCTGGTTTTCTGGCTGGCGACACTGCCGGCGGGCGGGCCAAGCGGGCAAACATTCTCACTTGCAAGGAGACCGCTCTAGATGAAACGGAACCTCTGTGAACTGGAAGAAATCGCCACCCGTTTGCGCCTTCGTGTACTGGAAATGGTGGCAGCGACGGGGCAGGGCTATGTCCAGCAGGGCCTCGGTGCAGCAGATATTTTTACCGCACTCTACTTTGCCGAAGCGCGGCACAGGCCGGAAGATCCGTCCTGGCCGGACCGCGACAGGGTCTTCCTGACGACAGCACACAATACGGCGATCTTTTATGCCGCACTGGCCGAGTGCGGATACTTCGATATCAAAAAACTCGAAACCTATGTTCAGGACGGTTCGACGCTGGAAATCAACTCCTCAGAACGGATGGGCCCGTTTGTTGAGGCAACCTGCGGCTCGCTGGGGCAGGGGCTCTCGGTTGCGGTTGGCACATCCGCAGCGGTGAGGCGCCAGGGCCGCTTGACGCGATGTTATGTCATCATGGGTGATGGTGAGATGCAGGAGGGTCAGGTCTGGGAAGCACTGATGTCGGCAGCGGCCTGGGGCCTCGACAACCTTTGCGTCATTCTCGACTTTAATGAGATGCAGTGTGAGGGGCACATGGACAGGGTTATGACTCTCCGCCCCGTTTGCGAGAAACTCGAGGGTTTTGGTTTTGCGACCCATGATATCGATGGCAATGATCTGGGTGTCCTGCTGAACACCTTCGATGCTGCAAGAGAGACCAGGGGCAGGCCCACATTCATCAAGGCCAGGACCTTGGTCGGAAAGGGCGTGAAGGCTCTTGAAGGGTTGATGGCGCATCAGTTGATGTTTCCACCGGAACTCGCTGAGAAAGCCATGGCAGAGATCAGGGGGACGGTGGCATGACCGATCATGATCTGGAAGAATTCGAAGCTGCCGACTTCATCAATCGGACCCACAAGCCAGTTCCGCGCAGCTATGGTGATGCGCTGGTTGCAGCCGCACATGAGGATCCGCGCATTGTCTGCCTGACGGCGGACCTGGCCACGCCGACCGAAACCGACATTTTCCGCGATACGTTTCCTGAGCGCTACCACAATGTCGGAATTGCCGAAGCCAATATGATCGGTTTGGCGGGCGGTATGGCACGGACCGGCGAAATCCCCTTCGTGCACACGTTTTGTGCATTTGCCACCAGGCGCTGCTTTGACCAGATCACGATGCAGGCCGCCTATCCAAACCTTCCGGTCAAGATCATTGGCTTCCTGCCCGGGGTCGCAACACTGCTGGGCGTTTCGCACCAGGCGATTGAAGATGTGGCAATGATGCGGACCGTTCCAAATATGCTGGTCCTTGATCCTTCAGGCCCTGAGTATCATGCGTCCGCCGTTGACATGGCACGTGCCCATGACGGTCCGGTCTATCTTCGTCTGAAACGGCCCGAGACACCACCAGAGCATGGGATCATTCCAAAGTCCCTCACGGCAGGAAAGGGGATTGTTGCCCATGACGGACAGGACATCACGATCGTCGCTGCCGGTCTCTCTGTCGGGCATGCGCTTGTCGCGGTCGGGGAGCTGGCGAGAGAGGGCATCGCTGCAGGTGTTATTGACATGCCCTTCATCAAGCCAATTGACGCAGACCTGATTTGCAATGCAGCCGGCAGGACCGGTGCCCTCGTCACCGCCGAGAACCATTCAGTCATCGGGGGTCTTGGCTCAGCCGTCGCTGAAATTCTGGCTGATGCAGGGATCGGGTTGCCCTTCCGGCGTGTTGGACTTGCCGACCGCTATGCTGAGGGCGGGTCAACCGCGTATCTTTTCAGGAAGTACCATCTTGACTCGACTGCCATTGCAGCGGCGTGCCGTGATGTTGTCGCCCGCAAGAAAGGCTGACAGATGACCATTGCATGCATGTTCTGTGAAGGGAGAAAGTGCCAGGACCCCGGTCCCTGTTCCCCGAATCTGGCAGCGGTGGATTTTTATCCCCTTGATCCTGCAGCGTGTACAGGATGGTCGGCCTGATGCTGGCGGCTGCAACCATTGAACAAAAAATGTTCAGCGAGTCACTGACCCTGGCTTCACTTGACCTGTTTCCTCTGCGGGCTTCAGGTGGTGTCAGCCCGTCGATGGCACTCGCTGCCATGCAGACCCGTCCTGCACTCCTGCTTTCGGTGACGGATAAAAATGGTTGCACCGGATATGGTGAGGTCTGGGCAAACTTTCCATCGCGCGCCAACATTCACAAGCAGCATCTGATCGAGGATGTGATCACGCCGAAACTGCAGGGTTTCACCTATTGCGAACCGCAGGAAGCTGTCATCTATTTGAGAGACACACTCGAGATTTACTTTCTGCATATTGGCCAGGAGCGCGTGTTTGAACACATTCTTGCCGGGATTGATACAGCGCTTTGGGATCTGGCTCTTCGAAGTGCCGGCTGCAGCTTTGCCGAACATATGGGTCTGCCCCCGCATGCGCAGTGTTATGCAAGTTCAATCAACCCCGAAGATCTCGAAGCCAGGTTTCGGGAACATGCCGGTTACGGCCAGATGGCGTTCAAGCTCAAGCTGGGCTTTGGTGATGACAGGGATATCGCGTTTGTTGAGCGCGCCTGCCGGCACTGTCCACATGGTGCACGCATCATGATCGACAGCAACCAGATATGGCAACCGGATCATGCGGCCAGGATGTTGAAGCGACTTGAAGGATTCAACCTCTGCTTTGCGGAAGAACCTCTGCCGGCCAATGCGCCGGTTTGCGCCTGGGAGAGACTGGCCAGAGCCACGAGTATTCCCCTGGCTGCCGGTGAAAACATCTACGGTGCAGCCAATTTCCAGTCAATGGTTGATGCAGGCGTGCAATACCTCCAGCCCGATGTCGCAAAATGGGGTGGGATTTCGGGCATCCTGGGTCTGGTGGATGATCTGCCCGCCTCCGTGAGGCTCTGGCCCCATTTTATGGGGACTGCTGTCGGCCAGATGGCGGCCCTGTCCATCTCTGCGGCAGCCGGTGACGGCTCGGTCTGCGAGATGGATGTCAACACAAATCCACTCCGCACCGATCTTTGCGGTGATATCCTGTCGATCAGGAACGGTGCGGTTCCCCTCCCGGACACCCCCGGGCTTGTCGTGATGCCGGAGTCCGGGAAGTTGAGTGAATTCTCCGACGCCAATCTGTCGCTGTGAGCGGTACCCGGACATCCTGACAGGACACCGTGCCAAAAGCATGCCCCCCGCTTCCGGTCCGAGGTGATGCACTCACCAGTGATCCTGGATCCGGACTGGAATGGGGAGAACAATTGATTCTCCACCGGCAACCGATATCATCCCTGATTGAATATTCTTTGTGGAGGAAAGAGAACTTGAATTCTGATGCAAGCATGCTGCTGGCCAGTGGTGCCTGCTGCGCACCGCCGGGCAGCACAACCGACAGGGCTGCGATGATATGTCCGCAGGGCCGGCGACGGGTTGCGAAACATGCTGTCCGGATCCCGGGCGGATCGGGTTGCCTCGGCACTGGGAGGCCTGAGCTGACCATTGACGAGGAAGGCCCGCTTCGGGAGACAAGAATAAAGCCATTCAGGATTGCGGCAACCGCCGTTTCCAACGAGGAATTCTCACAGTTTATCGCGGCCACCGGCTATGTGACAGAAGCCGAGCGTATCGGCTGGTCATTCGTATTCTGGTCCGACCTGCCTGATGGTGTGTCGACAACACAGGCGGTTGCCGGTGCCGAATGGTGGCGCAGGGTTGATGGCGCACGCTGGGATCGGGTTGATGGTGCGACAGCCGCTGACCCTTCCCACCCTGTCGTTCATATCTCATGGAACGATGCGCGCGCCTATGCCCGCTGGGTTGGCGGACGCCTCCCGACTGAACCCGAATGGGAGCATGCCGCCCGCGGCGGTCTTGGTGATGTGCGCTTTTCCTGGGGTGATCGTGAACCCGATGACAGAACCCACTTTCCCTGCAATATCTGGCAGGGTGATTTCCCCAACCGGAACGATGCACTTGACGGCTACAGCGCAACCGCCCCGGTGCGATCTTATGAGGCGAACGGTTATGGCCTCTACAACATGATGGGAAATGTCTGGGAATGGACAGCGGAGCCATTTCGACTCAAGTCACTGAAGAAATCAACGCGCATCCGGGTCGCCCATATGCGCGGTTTCAAACTGCTGAAGGGAGGCTCATTTCTCTGCCACAAAAGCTATTGCTACCGCTACCGTATTGCCGCCCGTACCGGGAGCTCCCCCAACAGCACCACATCCCATCAGGGCTTTCGCGTTGTCTGGGATATCGGCAACTCCGCCGACTGAAACCGGCTGTGGCACCCACCGCCTGCGTTCGTATCCATCCCTTGTCTTCACTTAGGCCATCTCCCCATTCAACTGCTTCGCCGGCGCCCGCAGCAGGAGGCGACTGACAGCTCTAGGCGGGCCCAGCCTGTCGTCGTGGAAGTCATAGTAGGGGATTCCGTCAGGCACCACCCTGCGGGCGGTCCGGATGCCCGGCATCGGGGTGAGTGACATGCGAGTCTCCTTGGGGAGGGGCACCAAAGCACGGGACAGTTCAACGCCCATGCGGGTTCTTGAACCTGTTATCATGCCGGACTTGCGCGACCGCTGACATCCAAAAACCTTGGCATCGCCACACACAAAACGCAACAGTTCTACAGTTTATGGGACTTTCTCTTCACCCTAATTCAAAAAATAATATCAATTTTAATAACAATATTTGCTTTTAGTCGCTAATTTGATACTATATATTAGTTCCATAAAGATAAACAGCACGGAGACATATCTCATGGCTAAAGAAGTGATCAATCCCGAGATTCTGAAGTCGCTGCGGCGGCAGGCCAATCTGTCCCAGACGAAACTGGCCGAGGTCGCGCGTGTCGGCAAGGCGACCATCGCCCGTATCGAGGGCGGCAAAGGGTCTGCCAATACCACCACCGTCACCCGACTGGCTGACGCGCTGGGCGTGAGTCCGACCGATATGGCTGACGGTCCTGCCAGGACAGCCGATTCCTTTGACCGAGAACGGGAATGTCGGCGCTTGGGATACCGGCGTCTGAAAACCATCGTGCGTGAGACCACCGCGCTCTCGTTTCGGATGGTTGAGAAACGCTACGGAATCTCCTGGCAGCAGCAAATCGAATTGGCGCCACTTTTTTCCGCCCTTCTGGCCGAAGGCAGCCTCGCCTGGCGGAAGGAACAGATGGAACAGGCCGAAAAAGCCGCTAAAGTTCTTGAAGACGCTGATTACGGACATTGCATGTTCATGAAGGGTACTATGCGCGCGGAAGCGGGCGTGGCTGCCGAACAGGAATCCATTGAACAATTTGATATTTTTGGGAAAATCACCTTGGAAGACAGTGATCGTGATCCCTGTCTTCCCTGGACAGACCCTTTCTCACGTTATCTTCAGCATCTCGTCGAACGCTCAGGCTCCCAGTCCATCAAGGTCTTGCCTCATGACGACGAATCTAAGATTGATGGGTGGAATTGGACGACAGCAGTCCATCTCAAGGATCATGCCGGTCTTGAATACAGCATTGATGCCGCGGAGCTGGAGCGCCTGACTGGCGGCGACAGATGGGCGATGATGGCGTTGACCCGTTCCCATGTCAAACTTGACGACATCCCGGACAAGCTCATGGGCGAAGACGCGGCGGCGGACCGGATTGCGTGGCTTGGACGCCAGGTTCCGCAGAGCGAAGTTGAAGAGGCTGAAGCGGAGGATATGCGGTGGAAGGAGTTGCTGCTTAATTTCGGTCCCAACGTGCCCGTCGCAGATGCGGGCGACCACCCGGCTGCAGAGGAGCACAGCAATGGCTGACGACCCACGACCGCCGCGGGTGCCGCCCCGGATCCGGTCCGCGCCGTGCGTTCGTCAGGTCTATTGGTGTGATTTCCCGGACGATGCGCAGCTGCCGGAATTCTGGAAACGGCGGCCCGTGTTGATTTTTTCGAAACGATCAACTCTCTATGGCAGGGTGACGGTGTTGCCCTTCACCACGAAATCGCAACCTGATAATCCGCAGGCCGTCCCTGTGATCTCGCCGCTGGATGGTCGCGCGCCTGGGTGATTTTCGATTATCTGACGACGGTGGCGGTCAGTCGGCTCTACATGCCCGGGTGTTCTGTACCGAGATTGGCGACCGATGACTTCAAGCGGATCGTGACACTGGCCCACCGAGGGTTGCCGCGACCAGACGGTTGACATGCGCATTCCATGTGCCGTATATGCGACGCATATACGGCATGGGTTGACCCGTGACCGCTGCCCGCCCCGGCGGGAACTAGATGCGGAGGGATGGCGATGCCATCCCTTTCGTTCTGCGCTCTTGCTGTGACATTGGGGCTGTCCCGGCAAAGAGCCCCCTGATGTCGGTGGGCATGAAGTCTGTGACCGGTTCGCTTCGGATAAAAAGCCTCCGCTGACATGATGATCAAGGCGGGTATCCATAGATCAGCCCCGGGCCGCTGGGGCTGTAATATGCGGTTTGGTCAGTTGGGTTCAGTCATGTTGAATTTAGCGGAACTTCATAACCGGATTCCAGCCACTTCTCCCCTGAACAATATGAACAGCCTGCACGCTTTTGAAAGACGTCCCCCGATCAACCTGCCATCCTTATGGGAACATCCCGGGCAGGGTGCATTGCCAGCAGATCAAACGCCCGCATCTGCAGTGCCGTTGGTTCCGCCACCAGAGAGAACTGACTGTCGGGACATCCGGGAAGAGGCACCCTGTTCAGGGTCAGTGCTTCGAGATCGGCAAGGAGCGTTGTCAGGCTGTGGACCGGCAGACCCTCAGGGGCGCTCTTCGTTGCGATCTTCCACTTGGTGGCGGCCGAGACCGCAGCGGGTATCACGGGGGAGCTGCATGTTCTTCGCCTGTGCATCAAGCGGCAGCGCGATTGCCGGAACAGCAGGAATCGAGATGGGTTTTTGCCTGATCAGTGGTTCTGCAATGTGGCACGGCATTGTGGTTGGCGGTGATTTCGGAAGAAACGAGGCGTTCCAGGGCGATGCCGAGGCCGGGGGCGTGTTTGAGATCGACGGGGGAACAGGTTTGGTTCTTTTAATCCGAACCTCCAGACCCCTTCCACCCGAAAAGTGCCTTCGCCCCCTGTCTTCC
>JAPOSK010000390.1 GCA_026709725.1 Paracoccaceae bacterium
CGGTTGGCACGGGCCCGGGAGGCGGCATGGATCGGTGCTGCTGCGAGACATTCGGGACAGGGGGCGGATGCATCGCCGGATCGCTGATCGGGGCGCAATGCGATTTTGGTGGATCACCTGTTATCAGAGACGTGCAGATTTCCGGGTCAGCCATACGGTGATCACACCCCGCATGTCCTGCATCAATGTCAGTGCGGATGACCTGTAAGCCGGATTCTGTTCAAGCTCTTGCGAGCTCTTGATGGCCATTCATCTGGGCACCGTGTTGCCACGCTGCTCGTGCTGCCGACCCGGACGGCGGTAAGCAGGACACCTTACTGGCCTGAGCCGCTCCCGTCCCTATTTGGCATTGCTCCCGGTGGGGCTTGCCGTGCCATCGACGTTACCGCCAATGCGGTGGTCTCTTACACCACCGTTTCACCCTTACCTCCGATCATGCCGCAGCTGTTCAGTGGCGGTTTGTTTTCTGTGGCGCTGTCCCTCGGGTTTCCCCGGCCGGGTGTTACCCGGCACCGTTGTCCTGTGGAGTCCGGACTTTCCTCACTGCCAGCGGCAGTGCAGCCATCCGGTCATCCGCAAGGAATCCATTAGCAGCCGGTCGGCTGCCAGGCAAGCCTGGCAGGACAGGAGCCGAATCGCGCCCATGTTCCCCGTCAATGAAATCCTGTGCGAACCTGATACAATTTTTGTCTTGAAATCGGAATGTGGTATAGTGTGGGGTGTGGCTGTGCACGACAAAGGAACGGGCCCATGAATTCACCCCGGAAGCGGTTCTCGGAAATTGTCCTTGATGACATTGCCATGCAGTTGCATGATGCGGTCAAGGAAAAGAAACGGATACCACCGCTGAGTGAGACCTTTGGCATTGACTATGAAGCGGCGGTCGAGATTCGTCGGAGGGTGGCCAATCTCCTTGGACGGTATGCGGGAAGGCCGGCGGGGTTCAAACTGGCTTTCATGTCACCGGGCATGCAGAAGGCACTTGGCCTGTTTGAGCCTGAATTTGGCTATCTTTTTTCCGAATTTATTCTCAGCCCCGGGCAAACTGTTGAGGCGGCCAGTCTCTCTGCACCGCATGTCGAACCTGAACTGGCATTCATCGTCAATCATGAACTGATGGGGCCGGGGATTACAATTTCAGATGTCATTGCGGCAACAGACTGCATTCGCCCGGCGATAGAAATTGTCGGGTCAAGGATCACTTTTGAGGGGGTAAAGGCGTCTGATATTGTCGCTGATAATGTCCTGTTTGGCCGGATGATTCTGAGCGACAGATCCTTCACACCCGATGAGGTGAATCTTGAGAACACACCGGTCAGCATCACTGTTGACGGTGAAACCGAGGAGAGCAACACCAGGAAAGTTGGAGGCAACCCTGCCGCTTCCGTCGCCTGGCTGGCCAATAAACTTGCCGAGACGAATGGGCGGGATGGCACGATCGAGAGCGGTCATATCATCATGACCGGATCCTGCACACGGCTGATGCCGGTCAAGGCTGGCAGTACGGTTGACGTCGATTTTGGAACGATGGGGAAACTGCACCTTGACATCAGTTGAATCGGGATGTTCCCCGGAGCGGGATATTCTACTCTTCGTAGTGCCCCGGCCCGGTCAGAATGATCTCCATCACTGACTCATCATCCTGCATGACAGAATCGTACAGGAAGCGACGATAGGGCGTCGGGTCCCAGCTGCAGGCATATCCGTCGCCGTCCGGATCAATTCCGTGCCTGTCAATCTCAGGTCCGCTGGCATTGAGAAAGATCTGCTGGATGGCGTCCATATTCTCAAACGCTTCACATTTGATCCGGTCGCGCCTGTCAATCCTTGCTGATCGGTCATAACGCTGTTCACCAACCGGGTGCTGCGTGCTTATTGCATAGGATGCAATGTTGACGCCACCGGGCATTTCGGGATGATAGACACTCCCGACATGAACCTCGGTGCTGTCGAGCAGATCCTGTCTTGTCAACCCCTGATCGCGACCCATATGAAGCCCCATTGAGCGGAATGACTGGCTGATCATTGTCACAAAGGGCACATCGTGCATGGCCACGGGCAACCGTGGAGATGATGTCTCGCCCATGACCGGGTTGCAGTGCAGGAGCCAGATCAGGAAGCAGGGTATCAATGCCCGCATCATGCAGCACCGTCCAGCCACCATTCAGCAGGCCTGCTGGTGAACTGTGCGGCTGTTTCCAGGGCAAAGGCTATCCGGAGCAGGCGATCTTCCTGCCAGGGTTGACCGATCAGCTGCAGGCCGATCGGCAGTTTTCGATCATCCAGTGTCACAGGGACCGAGATCCCGGGCAGGCCGGCAAGATTGACAGTGACCGTGAAGACATCATTCAGATACATCTTGATCGGGTCCTCATCAGCCATCTCACCGATGGCAAAAGCAGAGCTTGGCGTTGATGGCGTCAGCAGCGCATCGACGCCATCGGCGAAGACTGTCTCAAAATCACGACGAACCAGTGTCCGGACGCGCTGGGCACGCCGATAGTAGGCCTCGTAAAACCCCTGCGAGAGCACATAGGTGCCAATGAGTACACGGCGCTTGACCTCCGGCCCAAACCCTTCAGCACGGGTATGTTTATACATCTCGAGGACATCACGCCCCTCCGGTGAACGGTAGCCATAACGGACCCCATCATAGCGTGCCAGATTGGATGAGGCTTCGGCGGGCGCGATCACATAATATGCGGGCAGGGCATAGCGCGTATGCGGGAGTGAAACATCAACGAGCCGGGCACCGGCATCACCAAGCATGGCTGCACCGTCTTCCCACATTGCGAGAATGTCTTCCGGCATTCCGTCAATGCGGTACTCGCGCGGGATACCAATGGTCATGCCCTTTATGCCGGCATCAAGACCAGATTCGTAAGCCGGGACAGGGTGCCGGGCGGATGTTGAGTCGCGTCCATCATGACCGGCAATACAGTGCAGGACGATGGCGGCATCACGGACCGTCTTGGTCAGAGGGCCTGCCTGATCAAGAGAAGAGGCAAAAGCCATGATTCCCCACCGTGAACAGCGGCCATAGGTGGGTTTAAGCCCGACAATACCGGTGAATCCCGCCGGTTGACGAATGGAGCCCCCGGTATCAGTTCCAAGTGCCGCCAGACTTAAATTTGCCGCCACCGCAGCTGCTGAGCCGCCGGACGATCCGCCCGGGGTCAGTCTGGCATCGGTATCAGCCGCCCGCCATGGACTTACAGTCGGCCCAAAGGCAGAATGTTCTGTTGATGACCCCATGGCAAACTCATCCATGTTCACCTTTCCGGTCAGGACGGCACCCGCTGCCCGCAAACGCTCGGTAACACCCGATTCATACGCAGGGCAAAACCCGGAAAGGATGCGGGAAGCCGCCTGCGCCGGCATCCCTTCAACGCAGAAAAGATCCTTTATTGCTACGGGAATGCCACACATATCCGGAGCATCTGCATCGGCAAGTTGTGCATCAGCCCGCCTGGCTTCTGCGAGCGTGGCTTCAGGGTTGGTGTGAGAGAAGACATTCAGCATGCCACTGGCCTGAATGCGGTCAAGATACGCCGATGTCAGTTCGCAGGAGGAGAAATCACGCCGACGCAAGCCATCTCTGGCCACAGCGAGTGTCAGTTCAGGAAGATCCATCTATTCAACAACCTTGGGGACAAGGTAGAATCCTTCTTGCGCAACCGGTGCTGCATCCATCAACTGCTTCTGCAGGCCGCCACCCTTGACGGTGTCGTCGCGCTGCACCAGCACCATTGGCGTGGCGGTGGTCATTGCGTCCACGCCCTCAATATCAACCTCATTCAACTGCTGCATGAAGCCGATGATGGCCGAAAGATCCTTGGCAATCCGGGCGAGCTCATGATCGTCGACATGAATCCGTGCAAGATGCGCAACCCTTGCCGCCTCGTTTTTGTCAATTTCCATCACGTTCCAATCTGCACTGTTTATTCATCGCCATGATTGAACCCGCCCTCATCAAGGACATGGGCCTTTAACACCTCAATCATCCAGGCAAGCATCACAGCATTCAGGATATGCCAGACAAAATGAGTCCCGTATGGAAAGGTCTCACAAAGCGTTTTGTCAATTGTCCTGAATGTAATCGAGACTGTCAAGAGCACCGCCCCGATCATCAGGCCCCTGGCGACTGCGGGATGCCTGCGCATGAGAAGCACGCCGTAGACAGCGATCAGGATCGCAACGGTCGCATAAACCGAGGAAAATCCCAGCATGGGGATCAAATTGGCCAGCCCCCATGTTGCCAGCGCGATATAGGCAAAGAGTGCGGGGATCAAGGTGAGAGAAAGGTTTGCACCTATCGACAGGAAATACCGATTGGCGGCATAGAAATATGTAACGACAAAGAGTGCAATGAAGAGCACGTCAAGGAAGCCGGCCCAGGGTGTCGCAACGGTATGCAAAAGACCCGAGCCGACGCCGATACCAAAGAGCCAGAGGACCAGAAGGCGCACAATCGGCAGCGTCCGGCTTTCCAGGCGGGCCCAGCACACGATGGCTGCGATGATGAAGGCAAAATTGCTGACGGCGTGGAGAGGTTCAGCCCAGAATCCGGGATCGGCAAGCCTCTCACAATACGTGAACTCCGCCGGATGGTTTTCACGCATGCCCGATCTCCTGCTCTGGCTGTCGCCTGTCATCATTCTGGAAAATTGATGCAGGCAACGACAGTCTCACGGCGTGTCCCGGAGACGTTTGAAGAATTCATGCAACAGCATGCGACACTCGGCTTCCCTGATTCCGCCATAGACTTCGGGACGATGGTGGCAAGACGGATCGGCGAAGAGGTGGACACCATTTTCCACGGCACCCGATTTATTGTCATAGGCACCAAAATAGAGCCGGGCAATCCGGGCCTGTGCGATGGCAGATGCACACATGGCACATGGCTCAAGCGTGACATAGAGGCTGCAGTTTGTGAGGCGATGATTGCCAAGCGTCCGGCAGGCGGCACGGATGGCAAGGATTTCAGCATGTGCTGTGGGGTCTGAACGGGATTCAACCTCATTGCGAGCGGCTGCAATGACATGTCCCTCCTGTGCAAGAATCACAGCGCCAACCGGAATCTCGCCAGCCAGTCCTGCTGCCTTGGCATAATCAAGTGCCATGCCCATCCGGCATTGTGTTTCTGGCATGGTGCGGTAATTGAACACTCCGGCAGGCGTGCAGGGTGTGTCGGCACTTCATGCCAACCACACTCGCCTGATCCTGATGCTGCAAATCCTTCTGCGGGTGATGAATGTCGCGTAATCCTGGACCCCACTCCATACCAGCCCAACAGCGGATTGCCAAAGCCATCAGCAGGGCAGGCATTACATCAAGACGCAAGGCCGAAGCGCTGATTGCATCCGGCAAGGTGTCCGTCAACGGAATCATCATCAATGACCCCGCAATCAAGGTCGGACCCGTTGACATTGTCGAGATTGAGGGAACACGATTACCCGACCCTGCCCGGACTCAGCTCTGGCGTCACCACAAACCGCGCGGGTGCGTGACAACGCATGATGATGAGCGCGGTCGTCACACCGTGTTCAAGAACCTGCCCCCTGACATTGGTCATGTCCACACAATCGGTCGTCTGGATATGAACTCCGAAGGGCTTCTCCTGCTGACCAATGATGGAGAACTCAAACGTCGGCTGGAGCTGCCACAGACAGGCTGGCAGCGCGTTTATCGCGTCAGGGCATTCGGAACCCTCTCGGATGCATCTCTGCGAAGATTGCAGGCGGGAATTGATATTCATGGTCTCTCGCTGCGACCCATGGAGGTCACAGTTGACCGAAACTCTGGACGCAATTGCTGGCTAACAATACGAATTCGTGAAGGAAAAAATCGGGAAATCCGTCGTGCTCTTGCCACATGCAACCTGACCGTGAACCGTCTCATTCGGGTTTCCTATGGCCCTTTCCGGCTTGGCGATCTGCCACGCGCCCACACGAGCAGGGTTGCCGACAGAACCCTGAGGCGGCAGATCGCCGACCTCTCTGCACGCTCGCAACCATCTCAGCGGTGAGTGTATCAGGGTCCCCCTGATTGATGTGGCCCTACGGGATTGATGCGGACTCATGGTGGCCCGCACGCGGGTGGGACCGGTTTGAGGACAGGGTCATTTCTGTTATCAGGGACTCAATCCGGCAAGTGCAGCGGTGATGGTCACCAAGACAACGAGCAGAATATGGGATCACGATTGGCAGTGGACACGGGATGCAGCGTTCCCGTCAGGGTGCACAGGGCCCGGTGGCGAGACCGGATTCGGCAGCCGCACCGGGTCAGGTTCAGACAGGTGATGCAGATCGGACTTGCTGCGCTCTGCCTGGCAAACTGTGCGGAACAGCAACGTCAGTCGACGGTCTATGATTCAGAGGCAGCCAGCCTGGGCTATGAACGCCTTGCGGAAACGCTCAAACAGCACGGTCAACTCAAGACACATGTTGAACCGGGTCGGCAACAGGTTTCGGCGACCCAACTGGCCAGAAATTTTGAGAAGATTGCGTTTTTCAGTGAATACAGTCTTGAGGATGGCGAGTATGTGGCACATCGCGGGACGCTGCGCCTGCAGCGCTGGGAGACACCGCTGCGTGCAACAATCGTCTTTGGAGAATCCGTTTCCCCCGAAAAGCAGGCAAACTTCCGGGGCAGTGTCGCCGGATACCTGCAGCGTCTTGAGGCGATCACCGGACATTCAATGCAGCTGACGACTCAGGATCCGAATTTTCTCATTTTGGTCCTCAGTACGGAAGAACTTGATCAGGCAAATCGCCTCATCCGACGATTCTCAAGGCAGATACCGCGTCATATTGGCCGGTCCATTGCCTCAAGTCACCCGTCCGTTCTCTGTTCAGCATATACGATTGCCTCCTCCGAGACCACGCCCTCCCTCTTCGCCGGGGTGGCTTTTATCCGATCCGAACACAGGGGAATCATGATGCAGGCCTGCATCCATGAAGAACTGGCGCAGGCACTCGGCATGCCCAATGACAACCTTGGTGTTTTTCCGTCAATCTTCAATGACAACGAAGAGTATGCCCTGCTGACTGACCACGATGAACAGCTGCTGCAGATTCTCTATGATCCCCGCCTGCAGGTCGGCATGACCAGAACCGAGGCACGATCCATCGTGACCCTGATCGCAGAGGAACTCACCGCCGCACCCTGATGAACAACACCCGCTCCTGACAGGCAGCCGCGCGCCACGCCATGTCGTGGCGGAACCCGCATGAACATGAATCCGGACTGTCCTGCAGTCCTGAATGGTGCCTGGGGGCGGATTTGAACCACCGACACGCGGATTTTCAGTCCGCTGCTCTACCCCTGAGCTACCCAGGCACGGAGTGCGTCCATTATGCCACAATCACAACACTGTCCATATCCAGACTGAAGATCCTGAAGATTGTCCAGAACCGGTGATGGCCAGAACCGGCGCATCGTTCAGGATGGGTCGGTTTTGCCGTTGTCATGATCCCGGGACATGTTGCCGTGCTCCTCATCGGCAAACAGACTCCCGTCATCAATACGGTAGTCTTCATTCAGCCAGTTGCCGAGATCAATATAGGCGCAGCGCCGTGAGCAAAACGGTCTGTAGTCCCTGACGGACTCCTGATTGCAGATCGGGCATTTCATAACGGCATCACACAGATTAACGGAACGCGATCCCGCTTGCGACTCATTTCAAACAATCCCATGCGAGTCCAGCCAATCATCCGTGTTGGCACGGCATCCTGGCCGAATGCTTCTGCAAGTTCTTCCCCGATCCGGCACCTGTCATCGTGACTCAGCGCCGGATAATCAATCACAATCTGACCGCCAAGACCCCGCAAACGAAAGTGTCTTGGCATCTCTCGTGTGGCCTGTCTTGCTGCCATGAGAGCTGCACCCCTGCCGGAAGCTGAACCGGTGTTGATATCAATACAGGTCAAGGCGCTGGTCACGTCGACATCCATGCTGCCGCCGCCCTTGAGAGGAACATGCCCGGCCAGACAGGACTGCAGGGCCTCCATCACCTGATGCGTCTGTTCGGGTCGGGGATTCTGTTTGAGATCACATTCGTCAATCCCGACCCATTCCCGCAGAGCGAGCGTTGATGATGTGGGACCCTGCACGATGACCCTGATATCCCTGTCTGTCTGTGATTGATCAATTTTCGCCAGTGTTTTTGTGTGCAGCTGCATCTCCGCCCGGATCACGTCATCACCGGCCTCCCGACTGACCGACCGCGCGATAACGCCGCATGATTGCAGATCCGCCGGAAGCGACGCTGTCAGCAGTGTTTTCAGCGACATCCGGCGACCCTTATCGTGAATGCTTCGTGCAATATTGACACCAGGGCGATTGGGGGTGAGAACCGTATACCGTCCCTTCAGCCGAATCTGGCCTGTCAGCGGTACGCTTTTTCCTGCCTGCGGATATCCCGTCACCTGTACAACTCTGTATTCTCCCGCCCGGAACCCCCGTCCGTGACGAATGTAGCCCACCTGTCCACACGGCAGCGTTGCAAAACA
>JAPOSK010000292.1 GCA_026709725.1 Paracoccaceae bacterium
ACTGATTCTTTTGAACTAATTTAGATTCTGTCAACCAATCGATATAATCCCCTTTATTTTGGCGGCGTCTCCTGGTTCACAGATGCGCAGGGCCTGCATGAGCGAGCCAAGCTAGAAAAAATTCTATAGATCTCGAACTCGTCAGTTCAGCCTGCGGTCTCGCAAGAGCATAGAATCTGACCGGACAGTCAGAATTGCTGTCAGGCGGCACATTCCGTTTGCAGCGTTTTCTCTGTCGCCAGGGCGGCGATGTCCTTTACAATCGAGTAAATACCGGCAACGTAACCCGATGGATTGCTCCAGCGACATCGGATTCGAATCCCATCGGGCATCAGGCGGACTCCATCAAAAGTGGCAAGGTAGTCCCTGAGGGCATCAGGAGCAGCAAACCTGCCATTGTGGAAAGCAAGCAGAATTTCATCCCCCGTCGCATCAAGGCGAGCGATCCGGGCTGTCTTGCATGCGATTCGAATCTTGATGATTTTCAGGAACACGATCAACGACTCAGGCATGGATCCAAATCGGTCCACAAGTTCAATGGCCATTTCATCAACCGCTTCATCGTCACCCAGACCGGCCATGCGTCGATAGATACCAATCCGAATATCTGTATCCGGAATGTAGCGTTCGGGTATTCGGGCCTCGACACCAATGTTGAGTTGAGGCGTCCAGCGGTCAGGATGAGCCGCACTCTCCCCCCTCCCCTCGCCTCTTTTGAGTTCAAGAATGGCCTCCTCGAGCATCTTGTTGTAGAGTTCCAGCCCAACTTCGTTGATATGGCCCGACTGTTGGGCACCGAGGAGATTGCCAGCCCCCCGGATATCAAGGTCCTGGGTTGAGAGCTGCATCCCTGCACCGAGACTCTCGATGGAGGCAAGCGCGCGCATGTGTGACTGTGTGGTTTCAGAAAGTCGTAAATCTGTGGGATATGTGATGTAGGCATAGGCTCTCAGATGAGACCGGCCAACACGCCCGCGCAGCTGATACAGCTGTGAAAGACCAAATCTGTTGGCATTCAGAATAACGATGGTGTTGGCGGAGGGAATATCAAGACCCGACCCGATGATGTTGGTGGAAAGCAGAATGTTGCATTCACCATCATAGAACTGTCGCATGCGCTCTTCGAGATCAGAAGGCGGCATCTGGCCATTGGCAATAACAAAGCTGGCCTCGGGGACATGGGTCCTGAGAAAGTTGGAGGCACTTTGAAGATCCTTGATTCGGGGAACGACCATGAAACTCTGCCCACCCCGATAATGCTCCCGGAGCAAAGCCTGTCGTATATCAAGTGCATCAAAGGGCGAGACATAGGTGCGGATCAGCAGCCGGTCGACCGGAGCAGTCTGAATCATCGACATCTCACGAACCCGGGTCAGGGCAAGTTGCAATGTGCGGGGGATTGGTGTTGCCGTCAGGCTCAGAACATGAATCTCGGCGCGCTTCTGCTTGAAATGTTCCTTTTGAACGACGCCAAAGTTCTGCTCTTCATCAATGATCAGCAGACCGAGATTACTGAATTTGATCTCTTTGCCAAGCAGGGCATGTGTGCCGACGACAATATCGACCGTGCCGTTTCTGATACCCTTCACGGCAGTCCTGGCGTCGGTCGGCCTGACAAGACGTGAGAGCTGTCCGACCCTGACCGGGAACCCCCGGAACCTGCGCCGGAAGGTGTCAAAGTGCTGCCGCGCGAGAAGGGTTGTCGGTGTAAGGACTGCAACCTGATAGCCGGCCATGACAGCAACAAAGGCCGCCCGCATGGCCACTTCGGTCTTGCCATATCCAACATCGCCACAGACCAGCCTGTCCATTGGTCGCGAAGACTCAAGATCGGCAAGAATGTCCTCAACTGCCGCCAGCTGGTCATCGGTTTCTTGAAATTCAAACCGGGCCACAAATGAATCCCAGATATGCTCTTCGCGTGTCATGGAGTGCGTAGTTCGAACTTCCCGCACTGCCGCGATTTTCAACAGATCTCCGGCGATAATGAGCAGGTGTTTTTTAAGGCGTGCCCGGCGTTCCTGCCAGGAAGCTGAGCCCAGACGATCAAGGTTCCCTTTGCTCTCACCATAGCGTGAGAGCAGATCAAGATCTGCAACCGGTATGCTGAGCTTGCCGCCATCAGCGTATTCCAGGACGACAAAATCCTGACTGATTCCGTTGATCGTGAATGTTTCCAGCACCAGATAGCGTCCGATTCCATGATCAGCGTGAACGAGAAGTTCACCCGGTTTGAGATCAGCACTGTGAAACCATGCTGACTGGGCCTTCTTTCGTTTAGCATGCGCTGATTTGCTGGTACCGAAGATATCGTGTTCTGACACAATCGTCATCGCTGGGAATTCATAGCCCTGACCCAGCGGCCAGACAGCCAGACCCAGGCTGTTTTTGCTTGCCGCAAAATCGACATAGGCTTCGATATCGACAGCACCGGTGATATTTTCATCCATGAGGATATTGCGGACCCGCTCCCGCGAGCCCGCCGAGCGACAGGCAATCAGAACCTTACCGGAAGCCTGCCTGCGTTTCAGAAACGCCGCAAGTTCCGCCATCAGCACCCCCTGCCCCTGTTTTTTCAGGGCAGCAAGATTCGCAATCGGCAGACCGCCCAGATCTTCAGAGCCATCCACAGCCGACCGGGACATGAGGTGATAGGATGGTCGTATCCTGATCGCCCGGATCAGATCGTCGGGATAGAGGGTGGTTTGCTGATATGGGCATGCACGGGCAACGCCCTCTTTTGAACGATTTTCCGTCCGTTCACGATGGAGATCAACCGTTTTCTCCCACCAGGCTTTTGCAGCTGCCTCAACACCATCACTCGTGACGATGGCGGCTGCCGGCATGTGGTCCAGTAAACTTGCTGTCTGACGGTAGAAAAAGGGTAACCAGTGCTCAATGCCCTGGACCTTTTGCCCGGCAGTGATCTGCCCATAAAGCGGGTCGCTTCTGGAGTTGCCGCCAAAAGCCCGGCGATAGTTCTGACGAAACTGTTCAATGGTTGCACGGCCAAGATGCACCTCGGATGCAGCAGTGAAGGTTGCAGAGCGAAGTGACCGGATTGTGCGCTGGCTGGCAATGTCGAATTCCCGCAAGCTCTCAATCGTCTGCCCAAAAAAATCAATCCGGACAGGATTTTCCTGGCCGGGTGGCAGCGCATCAATAATTCCACCCCGAACGGCATAGTCTCCCGGCTCAAGGACCTGGGTGACACGGTTGAAGCCGATCCGTTCGAAATAGTCGAGGAGTTTGTCGGTTTCGACTGTCTGGCCGGCCCGGGCGACAAAGAGTGATCTGGAAAAAACATGCGCCGGTGCAAGGGCCTGCATCGCCGCCGCAATTGTTGTCAACAGGACGCACGGTTTTTCCGCAGGAAGCCTCCCCAGCAATGAGAGAGTTCTGATCCGCCTTGCTGCAATACGGGGGTTGGGCGAAATCCGACTGTAGGGCTGGCAGTCCCAGGGCGGAAATTCCAGGACACGAACAGAGGGCGCCAGGAACGAGATTGCCGTCGCAATCTCGGCGATTTTGGCTTCATCGCGACAGATCCACAGCAAATGCTTGTGTTTGTTGGTATGGAGATCAAGCACCACATGGACATCAAACCCCTCAGGGACTCCCCGGAGTACATGCGGCGCGTTCCCGTTGGCCGCAGGCCCGCTCTCGGCAGAGAAGACCATGTCAGTCTCCATTTGATTGCAGATTTTTGATTCGGGGAAATGCAGAATGGATCATCTGGACTCAGGGCCGTTGCGATTGATATGACAGAAGTTGATGCACAAAGGCAGAAGTCGGACCGGCGGGTTTGCAAGGCATGAATGATAATTTGCAGTCTTGCTCCTGCCCATGACATCCACTGCC
The DNA here is from genome assembly GCA_026709725.1 of Paracoccaceae bacterium. Lineage (GTDB taxonomy): Bacteria > Pseudomonadota > Alphaproteobacteria > Rhodobacterales > Rhodobacteraceae > MPNP01. Next base: position 3,862 of record JAPOSK010000292.1, read on the forward strand.
CTATCACATTGATGATCGGAGTGAAGCAGATTACACCTGAAGCCATCCTGCAGACTGAAAAATCGGGGGGAAATCATGAACAGCGACGAAATTGCGGAGATTGCGGAACACTGGGCAGTCGCTCGATTCGGCATGGAAAGGGCCCCAACCGGTCAGTGGGGCCATGATGGCACCCTGCCAGATGGCAGAACCCTGCAGGTCAAGTCAAAGAAATACGGGGCCCATAGCGAATCTGCGGCCTATGTTGATCTCTCCGAAGAGGTGATGAGATCTGCCGATTCCCTGCTTGTTGTGTTTGTGGATTACGAAACCGGAGAAATCAGGGATCATATCGGACCGGTTCCTGTCGACGAGGTCAAAGACATCACCACGAAACGGAAACGATATCGGGTAACGATGAACAGGCTTCGGAAGATCTCATCGGATAACGGCCGAGCCGGACGCGACTGAGCCGCAGTTGGGCATGCAGACGGTCATTGTGCATGAACCCGGAGGGCATCCCGGTTCTTCCGCGTGCCGTTCTTTGGGCCATGTTCCCGATTTTGGAATCATCGCCGGATTGGGTCCGGTTGGAGAAATGACGAGGGAAGTGACATCATTGCGGGCAGGCATGTGAACGCCGGGGGTATGGGATGGCACCCCGACCGGGGCCGGATGATCAGGATGGCGCGGGAGTCAAAATATGATTTTTTCTGATTCTTGTGGCTAGCGAATCTTCGGTGAAATACCCTCATCCCAGCTATCCGGCATATCGGCCACGACGCCTGCGGCGGAATCCTGCCGTTCGTGCACTGGTGCGGGAAAATACCCTGACCACAGACGATTTGATCTGGCCGATCTTCCTGACTGACAGTTCGGACGAATCTGTTGATATCCCGACAATGCCGGGCGTTCAGCGCTTCCCGATTTCCATGGCTCTCGAGCAGGTGTGCAGGGCATATGAGAGCGGTATCCGCTGCATCGCCCTGTTTCCGTATATTGAGGAGTCCGGCAAGAGTGCCGATTGCAGTCATGCGCTGGATCCGGAAAACCTTGTCAACCGTGCGACGCGCGCATTCAAAAGCGCCTGCCCGGAGATGTTGCTGATGACTGATGTGGCACTTGACGCCTACAACATTCATGGTCACGACGGTATCGTCATTGATGGAGCAGTCGACAATGACGCCACACTTGCCCGTCTCTGTGAGCAGGCTCAAATTCATGCCGAGTCCGGTGCTGACATCCTCGGACCGTCAGACATGATGGATGGCCGGATCAGCGCAATCCGGAGCACGCTTGATGACGCCGGCTTTGTCAATACCATCATCCTGTCCTACGCAGCCAAGTTTGCCTCATGTCTCTATGGCCCCTTTCGAGATGCCATCAATTCAGCGGCGGCGCTTGTTGGTGACAAAAAAACCTATCAGCTGGACCCTGCCAATGCCGATGAGGCACTGCGCATGGTTGAACGGGACATTGCCGAAGGTGCGGACATGGTCATGGTCAAGCCCGGACTTCCCTATCTTGATATCTGCCGGGCCGTGACCGATCAGTTTGCCGTTCCGACATTTGCCTACCAGACATCAGGCGAGTACACCATGATCAGGCTTGCGATCGCTGAGGGAGTATTCAACCCTGATCAGATCATCCCTGAATCGCTCATGGCATTCAAGCGGGCCGGCTGCGATGGCATTCTGACCTATTTTGCACCCGAGGCCGCACGATTGTTGAGGGGATAACACGATACATCGCAATGGTTGGCAGCAATTTGGTGCTGCACATTCCTTTTGAATCGTGTATCAGACAGGGCTTATGACCATTGAGGGCCTGCCAGTCAGGGAGATTGCACATGCAACCCGATCGTCGCCATATGGTACTTGGAACCTTGTCATTCGCCGTCCTGGCCCATGCGTGTGGCAGTGTGGCCAATGAGGGAGATGGCGATACCGGCTCAGGAATCGACGGTGATCTCAGCCCTGAGGAGCAACGGCGGCTCCGTCGGGCCCGGCGCAACAAACGGGTCGAGATTGACCAGCAGATCGATTCGACGATCGCCTATATGCTTGATGCGATCCCCCGAACCGAAGACTACATTGCCCGATCACTCGGCATGCTGGTCATACCAACAGTTACCAAGGTTGGTTTTTTTGTTGGCGGATCGGGTGGCGAAGGGGGTCTGCGCATCAACGGCGAGACTGTCGGCTACTACTCTGCTGCCGAAGCAAGTCTCGGGCTGCAGGTCGGCGTTGGTCAGTATTCCCATGTCCTGTTTTTCATGACCGAAGCCGCACTCCACAAGTTCCGGACATCCCGCGGGTGGGCCCTTGGCACTGAAGTCGGTGGGGCCATGCTGACAGAATCAGATTTTGTGGGCACATCAACCATCACACGCAGGGCCGAGGTCATCGGGCTCAACTTTGGTGGTCAGGGCGCGATCGTTGGTGCCAGTGCCAGGGGGATGAAATACACCCGTCTTGAGGATTACTGATATTACTGAGATCCGGGTGCCCCTGCACATTCAACCCTGTCATTCACCTCTGTCGTCGAGTCTGCGCAGGCGTTCAATCAGACCTGATGTATCCCAGCGGCCGCCGCCCATGTTCTGGACATCACGATAGAACTGGTCAACGAGGGCTGTTATCGGCAGGCTGACCCCAATCTCATCGGCAGTTTGCAGGCAGATCCCCAGATCCTTGCGCATCAGATCCACCGCAAAGCCGAAATCAAAGTCTCCGGCAAGCATGGATGCATAGCGGTTTTCCATTTGCCAGGACCCCGCCGCCCCCTGGCTGATCACCTCGACAAGCGTCTCGCCGTCAAGGCCGGCCTCGACGGCAAAGTTGAGACCCTCAGCCAGACTCTGGATCAGACCGGCAATACAGATCTGGTTGACCATCTTGGCCAGTTGCCCCGAGGCGGTCGGACCGAGGCGGCGGCAGATGCGGGCATAAGATCCCATTACAGGTTCGGCGCGGTCGAAACTGCTGCCCCCGCCTCCACACATAATTGAAAGAACACCGTTTTCCGCACCAGCCTGACCCCCTGAGACGGGTGCATCAACGTAACCGATTCCCCGCTCTTCCGCTGTCGCTGCCAGTTCATAGGTAACCTGAGCCGAAACGGTTGAATGATCGACAAATACGGCACCGGCATCCATGCCCTGAAAGGCACCCTCCACACCGAGGCACACGGAACGCAAATCATCATCATTGCCCACGCAGCACATCACGAACTCCGATTCATCTGCTGCCTTTGCAGGCGTCCCCGCACTGTGGCCACTGTAATCGTCAAGCCAGGCCTCGGCCCGGGCTGTGGTCCGATTGTAAACTGTCACTGAGTGCCCGCCCTGCGCAAGATGCCCGGCCATCGGGTACCCCATGACGCCCAGACCAAGAAATGCCACCTTTGCCATATTCGTGCCTTGATTGATCACCGGTGGGGCGTTAACTGTCCCCTGTCCAAGCGGATTCCTAGAGTAACCCCTGCCCAATGTCCAGACTGTTAAAACTGCTTGTTCGCCTGTCGCTGGTCGTGATCGGACTCTTCGCAATCCTGTCAGTCATTCTCATTGTTCTCATGAAAAGCTCACTCCCCGACTATGATCGGTCTCACCGGGTGACGGGTATTGATGGGCCGGTCGAGATCATCCGCAACAATTACAATGTTCCGCACATCTTTGGCACAACGGATGCGGATGCCTATTTCGGGCTTGGATTTGTGCATGCCCAGGACCGCCTCTGGCAGATGATCATAAACCGCCAGTTTGTCCAGGGCCGCCTTTCGGAAATCTTCGGTGCCCGCACACTGAATGCCGACAAGCTCATGCACAATCTTGAACTCTACCCCCTCGCCAGGGAAACGCTCAAGCATCAGGACGCGTACACCCAGACAGCACTTGCGGCCTATGCGGCGGGCGTCAATGCATGGATGAATTATCTCCGTGACAAGCGCTTTGGCCGCGGTGCGCCCGAATTCTACCTGTTCGATGCCGAACTGCGTCCCTGGACCCCCGTTGACAGCCTCGCTCTTCTCAGTCTCAATGCCTTCGATCTCTCTCCACATCTCAATGAAGAGGTCCTCCGGCACCGCCTGATACAGCGGGTTCCGCTTGAGCGGGCCCGCGAGCTGCTCCCCATCGTCGGCGATCTTGACGCCGACATTCTCCCCCTGCAGACCGCAGCGGAGCCCGCACGCACGCACAGGACCCGGTCCGCCGCGCAACAGATGGCCAAATCCGCGGGCAATCCTGTCTCCTGGAATGGGATCAGGCAGGATTTGCCTGTCCGCAACCGACTTGGTGCCTCCAATGGCTGGGGAATCCTGCCACAAAATTCCTCGACCGGCGGGGCTTTGCTCGCAAATGATCCCCATCTCGGGTTCAGTGCTCCGTCCACATGGATGCTCGCCCGGCTTGAACTCAGCTCCGGCGGTATCATCGGCGCAACAGTCCCCGGCATCCCGCTGATTCTCCTCGGTCGTTCAGCCAAACTTGCCTGGGGATTGACCTATTCGTATCTTGATGATCAGGATTTGTATTTTGAGAAACTGTATCCGACATCTTCAGACCGCTACCTGACACCAACCGGATACAAGGACTTTGAACGCCGGGTTTCTGTCATTGCCGTCAAGGATGAGCAGCC
>JAPOSK010000231.1 GCA_026709725.1 Paracoccaceae bacterium
CAGTTTTCAAAGAGACCGATGCGGAAACTGGGGGCTGGCGGACTGGCCGAGTGTTCGTTCTGACGCTGGCAGAGGACACCGAGGACGGACCTGGCGCCAAAGAGACCACCCATGATGTCATTGACTGAGGCGCCAACGCGCAGGGGCTGGCCGGGTGGTCCTGTCATGTAGGCAAGGCCGGTCATCATCTGCACAACCTCGTCAAGGGCGGACCGGTTCCGGTAGGGACCATCGAGAAACCCCTTGCAGGAAACAACAATCAGATGAGGATACTGTTCCTGCAGCATGGCCGGATCAAGGCCCATGGCGGCGAGTGAGCTGTCGCGAAAGTTCTCGACCAGAATATCGGCAGATGCCAGGAGCGCGCTGAATGCCTTCCTGCCCTCTGTCGTGCCCATGTCGAGGCGGATGGATTTCTTGCCCCGATTGAAGGCCGGGAAAAAAGCGGCGCCCATGCCCGTAAGGCGACGGGTCTTGTCACCGTCTGGCGGCTCAACCTTGATGACCTCGGCACCAAGAGCGGCAAGAAAGTAACCGGTCGAGGGGCCGAAGATCATGTGAGAAACCTCGACAACCCGCTTGCCGCGCAGGGGCGAAAACTCCACCGGGATCATTCCCTCGGGTTTTGCCTGGTCGGTCTGGTGGTCATCCATTGCGTCGGTGCTGAGGACCAGCAATCAAGGCAGGCTGGCGGTCATCAGTTTGGAATAAGATCGGGAACGATGGTGACAATGGACGGGAACATCCAGAGAACTCCGAGACCGACAACCTGGATGACAACAAACGGAATAACACCTCGATAGATATGGCGTGTGGTCACTTCCCTGGGTGCAACACCCCGGAGGTAGAAGAGGGCAAAACCGAAAGGTGGCGTCAGGAAACTGGTCTGGAGATTGACCGCGATCATCACAGTCACCCATTTGGGATCAAGGGTCCCACCGTAGATCACCGGGCCGACAATCGGAATGACAATGTAAATGATTTCCAGAAAATCCAGAACAAACCCAAGGATAAACAGAACCAGCATGACAATCAGAAAGACGACCCACTCACGCTCAAATGAGCGGAGATATTCCTGGATATAATGCTCACCTCCGAATGAAATAATAACGAGATTCAGGACCTGGGACCCGATCAGGATGGTGAAAACCATCGACACGACCTTGGCTGTTTCCCGAACAACGGGTGTCAGGATTGCAGAACGGAAAAGGACCCAGCAGGCATAGAGCAGACCCCCGAACGCCACGTGATAGGCAGCCAACCCGATGAGCAGGGCAAGCCAGTTCTCCAGACCGGCACTCTCGACATTGACACGCAGGTCGAAGTTCACACCGATGAGCAGCATTATGACAATGGCGAATGCCGAGTACATTATGAAACGACTGCTCTTGTTCTGCATCTCAAGAACTTTTTGGGCAGCCAACAGGATTGCGCCAGCAGCCCCAAGTGCCGCTGCTGGTGTGGGGTTGGTGATGCCGCCCAGTATTGATCCAAGCACGGCAACAATGAGAACCAGCGGTGGAAAGAGGACCCGGAAGACCTGATTGCCTGCAAGGATCGCCACCGCATGACGGCAACTGTAGAGGCACAAAGCTGTCGGGATGAGCAGCATGAGGAACTTTACTCCCGGACCGGCATCAGGCGGCAGAAGGACTGCATCGACAAGAAGCGCGAGAAGGATACCTGCAATTCCGGGAATATAATTCACCAATGCTGTCTTCCTGATCCCCTGTGCTGTCGTCATGATCAGGGCAAGCATGACATAGATTGTGATCACGCCGGTACCGATCGGCGCCGCATCAGCGATCTTCTGCTGCCGGATTTCCTCAATTTCTTCCGGGGTTCGCAACTCGGCAGATGTTGCCGGATTAAAGCCGCTCTCCTGGGCGGATTCGCGCGCCGCCAGCGATTCATCCCATCGTTCCCGACCATGCAGGTCAATCATTGCAGCCTGGCACTGTTCCGAGACATTGGTTCGCAGGAATGTTCGTGACTGGACCTCACTGGCCACCGACGTGACAGTCAGATTCTGACTTCCGGTCAAATTGATGGTGTTGCTGGCCACTGCGAATGCAATGATGGCTACGGGTACAAGCAAGAACCAGACCACGGCATGGCGCGCTGTGATGCGATCATCACCTGATCCACCCATTGACGGCACTGGAGGCGCCCGATCAGGATTCATGAGTGCATAGCCAAAGGCATACAGTGCATACAGGGTGGCAAGCATAAGTCCTGGCAGGACGGCAGCCTGGAAGAGGGTCCCAACGGACACGACAGCGGCTTCACCAAGATAGGTCAGGGCGTCGGAACACCCGAGAGCCTGTGCCCGTTCCTCCTGGGCGGTGGAATAGAGATCACCGGCCAATGTTCCAAGAAGAACAATCACGATTGACGGCGGAATGATTTGACCCAGCGTACCGGATGCTGTGATCACTCCGGTTGCAATTTCAGGCGAATAGCGATTGCGCAACATCGTCGGCAGGGAAAGCAGTCCCATGGTGACAACGGTTGCACCCACAATTCCGGTTGAAGCGGCAAGGAATGCACCAACGACAACGACAGAGACTGCAAGGCCGCCGGGCAGCGGACCAAAAACACCAGCCATTGTTGTCAACAGCTCGTTGGCGATCCGTGAACGCTCCAGCGTAATACCCATGAGGACAAACATGAGAACAGCAAGCAGTGTTTCGATTGACTGTCCGGCGATCACGCGTTCATTCATGCGATTGACAATGAATGAAAGGTTGCGGTTCACAGCCTGTTGCCAGCCACCATCAAACAGGGGCAGGATTTCGGTTGGCAGGTCGGGATACCGGAATCGTGAAATATCGAATGTCGAGACCCCGGACGCCCGCAAATCAAGGTATTCCGGACTGCTATGGTCAATGGCCTCCCGAAGTAAGAGACCGGAACCATCCAATAGAGCCAGGATGCCAAATGCAATGATCGCAGAACCGCCAATGGCAAAGCCAACCGGGAAACCCGACATAATGCCGGCAAAAAGAAGACTGAAGGTAATGATGAGTCCGATTTCAATTCCATCAAGCCCGAAAAGCATGAGTCTTGCCTCAGTTCGCCGGGGCTTGCGGTTGTCCGGTGATATCGGTGAGGACATCACGGTCAAGATATCTGTTCTCGGATTCCGGCCCTTCAAGCAGTTCGAGCAGGGATCGGTAGAAAAATGCAACAGCCTGCAGGATCATCATACCTGCGAACGCGACAAGGAGAACCTTGAAGAGAAAGTAACCGTCGAACCCGCTTGGCGAAAAGCCAATCGTCTCGACATTCCACTTGAGCAAACGGGACTTGCGCTGCAGAAGTTCAAGCGTGTCAGTTGCAGCGACCTTGGGGGTCACAAGATGGCGCCAAAGAAAGAACCAGCCATACAGCCAGATTATGAGCATCACAGGAAGCATGAAGCACAGCGAGCCGAAGATGTCGATGATCCGTTTGGTTCGATAGCGGGCATTGGCATAGAACAGGTCGACCCGGACATGACCGCCCTGGATGAAGGTGTAGGCACAGCACATGCAAACAACAATGGCATTGTAGAGTTTCAGCTCTTCACCAAACCAGCTCAGATCCTTGCTGACTGCGTAGCCAAGAGGTCCAATGGTAATTTCGGAAACCCGAAATATCCGCTGCAGAAAGACGATCATGACCTGTTGCAAAACCATCACCAGGCCGGACCATGCAGCAACACGGCCGACCCAATTGCCCGTGAACTCAAGTCCCCGAACAACTGACCAGAGAAAGTTTCGGCGCCAGACACCGACAGCCAGCACAAGAAGGAACAGCAGGGTCAGGAACGAGAGCAGTTCGGATGAAGCTCCATAGTAGATGAAATTGATGAGAGCCGATTGCTCAGACCAGTTGAGCCACGCGGCCGGATGCGTTACGGCAGAGACGAAATTCGGTACTGCCTCCAGCAGGCCAACAAATACGCTGCCGACACGTTCGATCAAGTCGTTCCCCCCTGACCATCAAAGGCCAACGCCGCGCAACAAAGAGTGTTCAGCCGCAACATGGGTGCTGCGGCTGAACGGAGTTGACAGGCCAATCGGTGGTGGACCGATCAGGCGGCGGAGAGAACCCGGTCCCGCTGCCTGCGATAGGCACTGATGGACTGTGTAATCCAACCGGATGAATCGTTCATTGCGGCAATAAACTCTTCGTAAATCGTCCTGAAGATCTCGTCATCCATGTTTTCATCATAAACAGTCTGCGAAGCGGCGCCAAAGGCATCCCAGACAGATTCCGGGAATTCAAGAACCGTTACCCCATCACTTTGCAGCCGCTGGAGTGCAGCACCGTTGTTGTAGAGATACTGGCTGAGATTCCAGACATTTGCGTGGCCGCAGGCGACCTCAATCATGGCCTGATGCTGCGCTGACAGGCTGTTGAACTTCTCAAGGTTGACTGCAAGCGAGAGACCCGCTGATGGCTCGTGAAATCCGGCCGCGTAGTAGGTCTTGGTGATCTCCTGGAAACCGGCTTTCTCATCGGCCCATGGACCGATCCATTCCGTACCGTCAATGGAACCATTGGCCAGTGCTTGGTAGACCTCAGCACCCGGCAGGTTCTGGACAGAAGCACCCATAACCGAGAGAGCCTTGCCACCCAGACCGGGCATACGGAATTTCAAACCCTGGAAATCCTCCGGCCCATTGATTTCCTGACGGAACCAGCCACCAGCCTGGGAACCTGTATTCCCGGCCAGGAATGACCGCAGATTGAAGATCTCGCCCAGCTCATGATGCCGCTGCATGCCAGTGCCGTGGTAATACCAGTTGTTGAGTTCGGTTGCCGTCATGCCGAAGGGCACACCGGTAAAGAACGCAAAGGCCGGGTGCTGGCTGATGAAGTAGTAATCAGCGGCGTGGTACATGTCGGCCTGACCGGCAGAGACAGCATCAAAGACTTCAAACGCGCCAACAAGCTCACCGGCTGCCTTGACTTCAACCTCAATGGATCCGTCAGACATTGCGTTGATATTATCAGCGACCTTCTGGGCAGCATCAAAGACGCCCGCAAGACCACGACCCCAACTTGTCACCATGACAAGTTTGACTGTACCCTGGGCAATCGCCGGTGCGGCGAGTGCGCTCGCAGTGGCACCGAGTGCTGTCCCCTTGATGAAAGTTCGTCTGTCCATTCTGTCCTCCTCTGTTAAGCCGGCCGAAATAGCGGGCACTCCTAAGTTGGGCCACACATACCCGAAACGGGTCCATTTGACAACCGCACGGAAGAGCGGGTCCCTGTCGTTCCTGCCAGCACTTCAATCGAAGCAGTTCATTGCAACTTTGATGGCCCGGGTTTACATGTTTCAATCGCCGGCCCGGCATGGACTCAAGGTCGCCTTGGCGAGCTGGGCGTATCCCTTTGCCGTTGATTTGTGATGCTGCCCTGGAAGGCAGAAAAAGGAATGAGTGAGAAGACCATGAAACTGCTCAAACGACGGAGCAAAACGCAGGATGGAATCGTCCTCCACACTGCCAGCGACTTCGAGGGCATGCGCAAGGCAGGCCATGTCGCTGCCCAAATCCTGGATGATCTCTGTGAAAGAGTGGTGCCGGGTGTTACAACCGCTGCCCTTGACCGTTTCGTCGTGAGCCGCATACGGGCCCACAAAGTGAAATCAGCGACCATCGGCTACCGCGGCTACAGACATGCCACATGCATATCGGTGAACTATGTGGCCTGCCATGGCATCCCCGGATCATACAGGCTCGTGCCGGGTGACATCGTCAATATCGATGTCACGATCATCAGGGATGGCTGGCACGGTGACTCGTCAAGGATGTATGTTGTTGGCAAGCCAAAGGAAGCCGACCTGCGTCTGATCCAGGTCACCCATGACGCTCTCTTCAGGGGGCTTGAGCAAATTCGCCCCGGCAGGACTTTTGGTGATCTGGGTTCCGCTGTCGAGGCGCATGTCAAAAAGCACCATATGGCTGTTGTAAAGATATTTTCAGGACATGGGCTTGGTCGCAAATTCCACCAGAAGCCCAACGTTGTCCATTTTGGTCAACCAAACGAGGGTCCGGTCTTTGTCGAGGGCATGTTCTTCACTGTCGAACCGATTGTCAGCCTCGGTGACACTGAAATCATCTTTCGGGCTGATCGCTGGACCGCCGTCACCAAGGACCGCTCCCGTACAGCCCAGTTCGAGCATACTGTCGGGGTCACAAGAGACGGAATGGAAATCTTCACCCTGTCACCAACAGACCGGTTCCATCCCACGAATTACCAGCTGCCAGTCCAGGTCTGACCTCCGGATCGGAATCAGGTTTCACCCTGCTGATCCGGCACAACAGGGCGGAGAGCAACTCACTCCGGACCTGCACTTCTCCACACGACCTCAAACAAACCCCTTTGGCGATATCCCCCGTCCCGGTCGGACTCTCCCCATCAATCCCGATCCGATCCTCGGGGGCGACATCCGATCCCCGGAGTGACGATCACCATGACCCGACCGGACATGCAGAACCTGAGACGCCTTACCGCTCCTGCCGACCGCAAGGGCGGGCCTGACCTGATCCAGGGTCGGTGCGGGGCTCGACACAGATGGCGGAGCCCCCTGCATGTCCACAACACGCTCGGGGCCATTGCCGAAGCGCGGGTCGGGGCGCGGGCCGGAGGCACATCACCGGGGGTGGGGTGGTGTTCCGGTTATCCGTCATGAGGCGGGAATGGGGATTAACGCTTTCCGCAACAGTGCTTGAATTTCTTGCCCGAACCGCAGGGGCAGGGGCTGTTGCGCCCCGGCGCTGCCCTGGTCGCAAGAGATACATTGCCCAGCGTGTCAACAGCAGGTGTAACATTTATGGCCTCTGTAACCTGATGTTTTGCACCGTTTCGGGAAGCGTTCTGCTCCGGTTGCCGTCTTGGACGTTTCCGAGCTGCCTGCTGACGCTGATCATGTTCACGCTGCAGGTGCTCTTGCAGAACTCTCTGCTGTTCAGGGGTGAGGGGTCGGGCCAGGCTGACATTTCTGGCAACGGTGGCCTGCACGGAGTCGAGGAGAGCCTGAAAAAGCTCGAATCCCTCCTGCTTGAATTCGATCAGCGGATCCCGCTGGGCGTATCCGCGAAACCCAATGACTGACCGCAGATGCTCCAGGGTGACAAGATGCTCCCGCCAATGTTGATCAAGGGCACTCAGCAGATGACGTTTTTCCATCACCTTCATCCATTCAGCACCAAACTCGTCACGGCGGTTCGTGTAGTGCCGGTCCGATGCATCACAAAGGCGCTCGATAATCTCATCAGGGGTGATGCCGTCTTCGTCGGACCAATTTGTGATTGGCACATCAAGACCGAGGCGATCCCGTATCGCCTGGCCCAGTTCCTCGATTTCCCACTGATCCTGAAAACTGTCTTCGGGAATGTGTTCATCAGCCAGATCTTCGATCAGGTCATGGCGCATGTCGCGAACCATCTCGCTGACATCGTCACTTTTCATGATTTCCAAACGCCGCCTGAAGATCACCCTGCGCTGGTCATTCATGACATCATCATACTTCAGCAGCTGCTTGCGTATCTCAAAATTCCGTCCTTCGACCTTGGCCTGTGCCCTTTCCAGGGATTTGTTCACCCAAGGATGGACAATGGCCTCACCCTCCTCCATGCCGATGGTGTTGAGGACCTTGTCAAGGCGGTCGGATCCGAAGATACGCATCAGGTCATCCTCAAGTGACAGAAAGAACGATGACCGTCCCGGATCGCCCTGCCGACCCGAACGGCCGCGCAACTGGTTGTCAATCCGCCGGGATTCATGGCGTTCTGTAGCCAGCACGAACAGTCCGCCTGCACTGACAACCTTCTCGCGATCTCCGGCGATCTCCGCTTCCACGTTCTCCCGCAGGGCGGTGACGTCGCAGTCCGGATTCCTGTCGAGTGCAGTGAGAACGCGCATTTCAACATTGCCGCCGAGCTGGATATCGGTGCCACGACCAGCCATGTTGGTGGCAATGGTTATGGCTCCCGGTCGTCCGGCATCTGCCACAATCCCTGCCTCCTGCTCATGGTACCGGGCATTCAGGACATTGTGCCTGAGTTTGCGCTTTTTGAGCAATTCGGAGAGATGCTCTGATTTTTCAATTGATGTCGTGCCGACAAGGATGGGTTGGCGTTTGGTGTGTGCCTTGGCAATGGTATCGACAATCGCAGCATATTTCTCCTGCGTCGTCCGGTAAATCTTGTCATCCTCATCAATCCGGGCCACCGGTTCATTGGTGGGCACTTCAACCACACCGAGTGCGTAGATGGACTCGAATTCTTCGGCCTCGGTTGCGGCCGTTCCCGTCATGCCTGCCAATTTGTCATAAAGGCGAAAGTAATTTTGAAATGTCACCGAAGCGAGGGTTGTGTTTTCGGCCTGGATCTCGACATTTTCCTTGGCTTCGATAGCCTGATGCAGACCCTCACTCAGCCGTCGGCCTGACATCATGCGGCCTGTGAACTCATCA
>JAPOSK010000563.1 GCA_026709725.1 Paracoccaceae bacterium
CAATCGGACTGCTGTCCGAGATTCCCAAACCAACTGTCGAAGACATTGATTCCTACATGTGGGGCAATGCCTGCCGCTGCGCCACATATCAGCGAATTCGTGCAGCCATTCAACACGCATCAGATTTACTGGAGGCCTGACAATGACATTGAAACTCTCACGACGAACATTTCTCAAATCAGGTTCTGCGGCAACCCTCGCCGTGCTCACTGTGGGGTTCAAGTCCGGGCAGACCCTTGCTGCGATGGGCGATGGTCCGGTGGAATTCACGCCATTTGTGCGGATTGATGCGGATGGCACCATCACTGCCATCATCAAGCATTTTGAGTGTGGCCAGGGAACAACGACAGGCCTGGCAACACTGATTGCCGAAGAGCTGAACCACCCGCTTGACCGGGTGGAGGTGGAATTTGCTCCCGCCGATGCCGGCAGATACGCCAATCTCATGTTTGGCCCGGTCCAGGGCACAGGTGGGTCAACCGCGATGGCAAACTCCTACATGCAATACCGGACTGCCGGTGCTGCCGCCCGCGAGATGCTGACCTCGGCTGCAGCAGAGGCATGGGGTGTTGATCCGGAGAGCGTCACCCTCATGCAGGGAGACCTGATTTCGGGGAGCAACAGGGCTTCCATCGGTCAATTCGTGGCCGCAGCATCCGAGCGACCCGTGCCCGCAGCACCGCGTCTCAAGGATCCATCCGACTTTGCTGTCATTGGCAATCCCGGCACGCGCCGTCGCGACAGTCTTCCCAAGATTGACGGGAGTGCACAGTATGCAATGGATGTGCATCTTGATAACCAGATCGTGGCCGTCATCAAACGCAGCCCGCGTTTTGGCGGGACGCTGGTTTCGCTGGATGACTCGGCTGCATCGGATGTGGCCGGCTTCATCGGTGCAACGCCACTGCCGACAGGGGCGGGAGCCGTCGTTTATGCCCGGAACACGTGGGCGGCCTTCCAGTCCCGGGACGCTCTGAATGCAGAGTGGGATTTCTCGGCAGCGGATAATCGCAGCACCGATCAGATCAGGGCCGATCTGCTGGCGATGGTCAATACGGATTCGGAGTTCAATGCCAAGGGCACACCCGGTGATGCGGAGTCCGGACTGGACCGTGCCGACCGGATCATTGAGCAGGAATTCTATCTGCCCTTTCTTGCCCACGCTCCCATGGAGCCGCTGACATGCACCGTGGCCCCAACCGCGACTGGTGTGATTCTTCATGATGGCTGCCAGTCGCCCACCGGTGCGCAGTCAGCTCTCGCCGCAGTTCTTCAGATTCCGCTGGAGAATGTCGAGGTCAAGACACTCTATGCGGGTGGCACATTTGGCCGTCGCTCATCACCAACGGCCGATTATCATGTTGAAGCAGCATTTGCCTTTGCCCTGAACGGTGGGCAGCAGCCCGTCAAACTGGTGTGGTCGCGTGAGGATGACGTGATGGGGGGCTATTACCGGCCTGCCGTGGCGCACAGGGTCCGCGTTGGACTGGATAGGGACGGACGCATCCTGGGCTGGGATCATCGTATTGCGGGCAAGCCGATTTTCAAGGGTTCTGCGTTTGATTCATTTCTGGTTCACAATGGCGTTGATTCGACATCCGTCGAGGGCGTTCGTGATACGCTTTACGACATTCCCGGACAGTATGTTGGATTGACCGATGATCCGACGCCAATCACTGTCAACTGGTGGCGCTCCGTTGGTCACAGCCATACGGCCTACGTGATGGAGAGCATGATGGACATCGTTGCTTCCGCTGCCGGAGAGGACCCGCTGGCCTATCGATTGTCGTACCTTGCGGGGGGCACAGCTGACCAGAACCGTCTGACCGGAGTTCTTCGCCTGGCCGCCGAGAAGGCCGGCTGGAACACATCAGTGCCGACGGGGCGCAGCCGTGGTCTGGCCGCCCATAAGTCCTTTGGAACCTATGTTGCCGAAGTGGTCGAGATTTCCGGTGACGCTGACAGCGGGATCACGATTGAGAAGGTGACGTCTGCCGTCGATTGCGGCACGCCTGTCAACCCCGATGTCATTGTTGCCCAGATGCAAAGCAGCATTGGCTACGGGCTTGGTCATGTGATGCGTTCCGAGATCACCTTTACCGATGGTGAGGTCGATCAGTCGAATTTTCATGACTACGAGACACTTCGGATCAGTGATATCAGGGCGATCGAGACGCATATTGTTCCCTCAACCGAGGCGCCGACAGGCATTGGAGAACCCGGAACGCCTCCGGCAGGTCCGGCCCTTGCCAACGCAATCGCCGTCAACGGCCCGCGTGTCACAGACCTGCCGATGACGGCAAGCGGCATCTTCTTTGTCTGACGCCCGGGAAATCGGACGGACATGTCGGGCGCCATCCTCAGGCCGTATCGCTTGCAACGGCTGGAGCGGTCCCGTTTGATCTGTGGCAGGCTGGACACACAGCATGGCAACATGCGTCAGTGTCCGCCTGTGGCCTCGGTGTCGGGCAGTGGCTTTTGGGTCATCGCAGATTGTGCAGATTGACTCGTCCGGAATGAGAAGATTTTCTCGGGACCCGGATCGAACGGTTGGCGGAATCGGGTGGGCCTGGAATCGCCCCCCCGTGCCAACGATGGCGACACGGTGACGAAGGTCGAAACAGTCCGGGTCGGAAGATGGCTCATTTGTGGGATTATGGACGAGCGCCCTGATTTACGTTGAGACGCACAAACGCAGGGAGATTCGTCCAGCGGAACATATTGAACATGTGCGTGAAGGTGCGGTCGCTCCGTTGCCTGTTCGCATAGGTGAGATTCTTGCAGGCGGGCATCGGCCCTCAATTTTTGCACTGGCACGGGTTCCTCCAACAGGATCGTGGAAGAGCGAAGGGCGACCTCAGATTTGCCGGTGGCGAAATATCTGCGGACAGGACCTTCCGGTCGCTGGCGCGCCGCAAACGAAAAAAACGTTGCAATCCGGATCGACACAGTGGAGTTGTTGAATGTCCGAGATGGTGGATAGAGTATCTGACAGCGATGCTTTCGGGTTGGGGTTGTCAACGATTCGGCATGAGCCCTCTTTTCTTCGTGGAGTCCTCCGTTGGCACCGGTGATAGGGCGAATACAGTGCTCCCCCTGAAGGCTGTTGCGGCTGTTGCGGCTGTTCTGGCCGTTCTCGTTTTCCTGACCGCCGGTGGTCTGCATGCCCGGTGCGATGAGGGGGAGATCGTCATCAAGTTCAGCCATGTCTCCAATACCAACATTCATCCCAAGGGGATTGCCGCAGAACAATTGCAGATACGGGTCAATGCGGAGTTGAATGGTCGGGCCTGTCTCGTTGTCTACCCGAACTCGACGCTCTACAATGACGATATTGTGCTGGAGGCCCTGTTGATGGGGAATGTGCATCTGGCTGCCCCCTCCCTGTCAAAATTTGAGAAGTTCACCAGGCAGTTCCGAATCTTCGACCTGCCGTTCCTGTTCAGAAATCTGGATGCTGTTGATGCATACCAGAAAGGCGAGCCCGGGCAGAGACTGAAGAATTCGATGCGCCAGCGCGGTCTGGTCGGTCTTGAATTCTGGCACAACGGCCTCAAGCAGTTTTCGGCCAATCGCCCGCTTGTGCTTCCTGATGATGCCGCAGGCCTCAAGTTCCGGACCCAGCAATCCGATGTGATCATTGCCCAGATCGAGGCACTCGGAGCATCAGCACAGCCCATGGCCTTTTCAGAGGTGTATTCAGCCCTGCAGACCGGTGTTGTTGACGGGCAGGAAAACACATGGTCAAATATCTATGGCAGGAAGTTCTTTGAGGTTCAGGATGGGATCACCGAGACAAATCATGGGATCATCGATTATCTGGTCGTCACCTCGGTTGCGTTCTGGGATTCGCTGCCTGATGATCTGAGGACAGAATTTGCCGCAATCCTCGCAGAGGTCACCGATGCACAGAACCGGGACGCCTCCGCCGCGAACATGGCCGCAAGGGATGCCATTCTTGCAGCGGGTGGAACGGTCCGGCAGATTGACGAATCGCAACGATCAGCCTGGGTGGAATCCATGCGTACTGTCTGGCAGATGTTCGAGGATGATATCGGACGTGAAAATATCGCGGACGCCCGACGGATCAGTGAACAGAATTGATCTTGAGGTGCAGCACTGTGTCACAATCATGAGATCATGAAACGCCTGTCTTCGGCATTGGAAGATGTCAGGGCAAGGGTATGATTGATCGGGTTGAATCCATCATCCTGTCCCTTCTGCTGGGGTTGATGGTTCTTGTGACATTCGTCAATGTTGTCCTCAGATACGCTTTCAATTCCGCCATCCTGTGGGGTCAGGAGTTGACCCTGGTGCTGTTTGCCTGGCTGGTCATTTTTGGTGCATCGCACTGCATGAAATCCGGCATGCATCTCGGTGTCGACATTCTTGTCGCCAGGACATCGCAACTCCGGCGCAGGCGAATCGGGATGATTGCGGGTCTTGCCTGCATGCTTTACTGTCTCCTGCTGCTGAAGGGGTCATGGGACTACTGGGCCCCATTTGCCGGCCTGAGCGAGACGACGGGGCGGTGGTTCCCATCGGGCTTCAATCCGGCCACAATGGATCTGGCCTGGTACGAAACCGATCAGTTGCCGTTTCCGGCATTCATGCGCGTCCTCGAGATCCTGATCAATCAGGGAGAAAGTTACGACAAATTGCCGCGGGTTGTCCCCTACGCAATCCTTCCTGTCGGCGCAGCACTCCTGATGCTGCGCGTGACCGGGGCCGTGCTGCGGCTGTGGCGCGGCGAGCAGGGCATGCTGATTTCCGGTCAGGATATTGAAACGGCCTCCACCCCTGAATCCCGCGGATAAGCCTGCGAAATGTCCGTTGTCCTTCTTTTCCTGCTGATCATTGGTCTGCTCGTCCTTGGCGTGCCGATTGCAATCGCGCTGGGATTGTCATCAGTTCTCTATCTGCTGATCCTGTCCGAGACAACGCTGGCCGCCGTTGCCCAGGCCATGTACCAATCCATGGCCGGGCACTACACGCTGCTGGCAATCCCGTTCTTCATCCTCGCCTCGATCTTCATGACAACCGGCGGGGTCTCGCAGCGCATAATCCGGTTTTCGATCGCCCTGGTCGGACATCTGCCCGGTGGACTGGCGATTGCCGGTGTTGTCGCATGCATGATGTTCTCCGCACTCTCCGGATCATCACCGGCGACTGTCGTTGCCATTGGCACAATTGTTATCGCCGGCATGCGCAAGACCGGGTATTCTGTTGATTTTGCATCAGGCGTTATCTGCACTGCCGGTACGCTTGGGATCCTGATCCCGCCGTCGATTGTCATGGTCGTCTATGCCTCGGCGACCGATGTCTCCGTCGGCAGGATGTTCCTTGGCGGAATTCTCCCGGGACTGCTTGCGGGCGGAATGCTGATGGTGACAATCTATGCAATTGCCGTGCACAGAAACCTGCCGCGCGGTGAGTGGCAGGGATGGCGTGAAGTTCTTCTCTCAGCCCGCGATGCTGCCTGGGGGCTCATTCTCATCGTCATTGTTCTGGGAGGAATCTACGGCGGACTCTTTACACCAACCGAAGCGGCCGCAATCGCCGCCGTCTATGCATGCATCATCGCTCTTTTTGTCTACCGCGACATCGGTCCGCTGGCCGCAACCGATGGGGCAGGGTTCCCCCTCAAGGCTTCTGCCGTGATCACGGCATGGTTTCACAGGGACACACTTGATGGGCTTGCCCGTGCAGCCCGCTTGTCAGTGACGCTTATGTTTATCGTTGCCAACGCTCTCATTCTCAAGCACGTTCTGACCGATCAACAGGTTCCGCAGCATATCGCAAACACCATGGTTCAGGCCGGCATGGGTCCGGTCATTTTCCTGATAACGGTCAATATCATCCTGCTGGTCGGTGGGCAGTTCATGGAACCATCGGGACTGATTGTCATCGTCGCTCCGCTGGTTTTCCCCATTGCCATCGAGCTCGGTATCGATCCAATCCATCTCGGCATCATCATGATCGTCAACATGGAAATCGGAATGATCACACCCCCGGTCGGATTGAACCTCTTCGTGACATCGGGAGTCTCGGGGCTTCCGGCCATGCAGGTTGTCAAAGCCAGCCTTCCCTTCCTGGCAATCCTCCTCCTTTTTCTCATCATCGTCACATACATTCCCTGGATTTCGACGGCCCTGCCAACCGCAATCATGGGTCCTGAAATCGTCCTCCGGTAAAGGGTTCCAGAATCGGCAACCCCGCCGTCTGTGCGGCACCTCTGCTTCCAACAGGGCAGCAACCCTCACGGCCCGCTTTCACAACCGGACAGTTCACATATCTCCTCAACTCACCCCTTGCAGACATGCAGTCCGCACAGAATTCGGCACAGCCAGATGCAGGTCGGCCAAATCCATGATTGCCGATCATGAACCTGCCGAGCGTAGTCAGAAGTCAATCGGTAGCGGGGTGGTCCAAGTGATTCAGTGAGGATCGGTGCAGTGCCTTTATCACCGGCAGGCGGTCAATGAGCCGCAGATACGGCTCAATGTGACTTGAGCGGGATCATCGGATCCCCATCGGAGGCACTTCATGAATCAGGCAGAGTTCCGCCGCCGGAACAATTCCCCGACCACTCTGGAATGGGGAGGGATTCCTGCATGTGCGCAGGAAGCCGCCCCTGAAACCAATCAGACGCAGGATGCCATCACAGCGTCCCGGCAAGATGGCAAGTATCATCGGTGAGCCGTTTCTCTGCAATGGATGAGCAGAATAGGGGACGGGTTCCGACATTCTCTGAAATTGACCATGATTGCCCTGTAATGCAGACCGCTTGCCGCGGATGAACAGCGGAGCTGCCCGGTATCCTGAACCGCAAAGACTATTCCGGCACTGCGTGCGGCATTATTGCGTTTGAGCCGCGGTGAAGCATTAAAGGACAACTTGTTGAGGGGAATGCGGGCACTGGCGGGCTTCACCAGGGATCTCAAGGTCAGGTATCAGGACATCGAAATCAGCATTGATGCTGATCCAGAGATCGGACTGGCCGACAGCAGTGACCTTGATATTGATCTTGCGGACCTCCTTGAGGTCTTCGGTATGGCTGCCAGCGAACGCGCAACAGCCCTTGTGCTCTTCATTGATGAGCTGCAGTACGTTCCAGAGGACCAGTTGGCTTCCCTGATTGCCGCTCTCCGCAGCACCGGTCAGCAGCAATTGCCGATTACGATGGTGGCGGCAGGATTGCCCCAACTGGTCGGCCGCGCCGGAGATGCCAAGTCCTATGCGGAACGTCTCTTTGAATTTGCATCAATTGATCGTCTCGCTGATCTTGATGCCAGACATGCGTTGATCGTGCCAGTCGACAAAGAAGGTGTGGCTTATACTCCCGAGGCGGTCTCGGAAGTCTTGCGCCAGACAAGCGGTTATGCATACTTCCTTCAGGAGTGGGGCAAGCACAGCTGGAATACCGCGGATAGATCTCCAATTACGCTCAGTGATGTACAGCGTGCAACGAATGAGACGCTCGCCGAACTGGATGCGAGTTTCTTTCGTGTTCGTTTTGACCGCCTGACGCCGGGTCAAAAGCGCTACCTGCGCGCCATGGCAGAACTCGGCCCGGGATCACACCGATCCGGAGATATCGCCAATATTCTTGAACGAAATGTCACGACGGTCGCCCTCGGGCGCAATGCGCTCCTTGCCAAGGGAATGATCTACAGTCCCGCGCACGGTGACACGGCTTTCACTGTCCCGCTCTTCGATGGATTCATGAAACGCATAATGCAGTGGCCATGAGATCGGGAATGAAGAATCACGTCTGCAAATCCGACCGCGATATCTCCATGACAGGAGCAGAACGACCGGGGGCCTCGAAACGGGCGTTATTCTCCTATGGCTGACATATCCCGACAGGCCCAAGTTCCTGGCACGATTTGACCGAATCGGGCCGCCCGAGCCAAACAGAACCGGTTGTTATTGGCCCAGCGAACAGCCTCCGGCGGTCGCCATGTCGCTGCCATCCGGAAGATATCAACAAGATACCCCTGACTCCGTCCCGATTTCATGCAATACGGTTCCGCATTCTGCAGACAGGCAGGAATGCAACAGATATCAGAGGAGACAGCAAACGGCTTCACCGTTGCCTGCAACACCGTGAGGCCTCCCCGCTGCGATCTGATCAGTCGATCCCCTGAGATCAGGCAATGTTTGCACGCAATTACGGATATGGATATTGGATTAGTAGGCGAGTGTTCGGAGACGTGGGAGGTTACAACAATGTCAATACGGAAAAAAGTCACTGATCCTGATAGTGGTGAAGAACGCATCGGGACCGTTATTGACATCGTCTCAGCCAATGAGCCGGTAACATCCTTGAAACTGAGCGACGGGACAGAGATCCGGATCAAGAATTCGATAATAGAGGTTGTTCTGCTTGATGACAAAGACCAAAGCGGCAAGCCCAACTACACTTTTTCAG
>JAPOSK010000186.1 GCA_026709725.1 Paracoccaceae bacterium
GTCTACACTTGACTCACCGACTGCCTTGTGCGGAGCGTCTTTGACCTCTCGGTCGGAATCCTGAACAGGAACGGCAGCCCCCCGGACTCGATCAGTGTACAGGCTGTTGGCGGTTATGGTCGCGGGGAAATGGCTCCGGAGTCGGATGTCGATCTCCTGTTTCTGACCGGTGATGCACGGTCCGATGAGGCAAGCAAGACAATTGAGTTCATGCTTTACATGCTCTGGGATCTGAAACTCAAGGTGGGTCATTCTGTCCGCTCAATCAGGGACTGTATCGTGATGGCAAAGGAAGACCTGACCATCCGGACAGCCATGCTGGAATGTCGTTTGGTCTGGGGCAGGGAGTCTCTTGCCGACGAACTTGAACAGCGATTGTGGAAAGATGTCTACAGCACGACCGGCCCGGCCTTTGTCGAAGCCAAGCTGGAAGAACGCGAGCAGCGCTATCAGCGTCACGGTGGCAATCGGTATCTCCTTGAGCCGAACGTCAAGGAAGGCAAGGGGTGCCTGCGGGATCTGCAGACACTGTACTGGATCATGAAGTACCTCTACCGGGTCCATGACAAGTCTGAACTGCTGCAGCGTGAACTCTTCACCATCGAGGAATATGAAAAGTTCCTCAGCGCCGAATCATTCCTGTGGGCGGTGCGTTGCGAATTGCACCGGATCGCAGGGCGAGCCCAGGATATCCTGCATTTCGATGCTCAGCCGCTGATCGCGGAATCACTGGGTTTTGCGGCGACATCGGACCGGCAGGCCGTCGAAAATTTCATGCAGGAGTTCTTCACACACGCCACGAACGTTGGTGAGTTGACCCGAATCTTTCTGACCAAGCTTGAGGAGCAGCACGTCAAAAGACAGCCGCTGGTCAAAGGGCTGCTGCAGTCAGCCGTTCTCAGATTCGGAGCCCAGCTGCCGGAAGAGTTCAAGCATGACAACGGCCGCTTGAATATCAGGGACCCGGAAACGTTTCTGGCTTGCCCGCTGAACATCATAAAACTCTTCGAGACGGGTCTGTCCACCGGTTTACTGATCCATCCGGATGCATTCAGGCTGATTGCGGCCAATCTGCACCTCATTGATCAGAGACTCGTTGAGGATCCCGAGGCCAAACGGATCTTTCTCGATCTCCTTCTGGAATACGGCAACCCTGAACGCGCCCTGCGGCGCATGAACGAAACCGGGGTCCTGGGACGACTGATTCCTGAGTTCCGGGGAATCATTGCCCTGATGCAGTACAATTCCTATCACCATTATACCGTTGATGAGCACACAATTCAGTGCATCTCGGTCCTTGCCCGGATTGAAAGGGGCGAACACCACGAAAAACTTGCTTCCGGGATCCTTGCCAAGGGCATCAATCGCCGCGCACTCTATGTGGCACTCCTTCTTCACGACATCGGCAAGGGCCGGGGGGGCGACCATTCGGTGATTGGTGCTGAAATTGTCAGGTCGATTGTGCCCGGATTGGGGCTTAATGACAATGAATCCGAACTGGTTGAATGGCTCGTACTGCACCATTTGCTGATGTCGGATACGGCACAGAAGCGGGATATTACCGACCCGGCCACAGTCAAAAATTTTGCCGAGACTGTCGGCAGCCGAACCCGGTTGCGGCATCTGACAATCCTGACAATCTGCGACATCATGGGGGTTGGGCCGAATGTCTGGACCGGCTGGAAGGCCTATCTGATTCGGGAACTCTACAACCAGACTCACCTGCTCCTGACGGAGGGACTGCCGAACATCGATGCAATCAATCGCGTTGAGGACGCCAAGGCGAGTTTCCGGGCTGCCATGAGCACCTGGACTTCAGAACAGCTTGATGCCGAATGTGAACGTTTTCCTGACTACTACTGGCAGGGGATTCCAACATCGGTGCACGTGACGGTTGCCGGCATCCTTGGTGATATTGACAGTGAGGAAGGGATTGGGCTCGATTTTGCTGAAGACACGATACGGGGAGCCACACGTGCCTGTTTTGCCAAAGCGGAAACACCGGGGCTGTTTGCCCGGATTGCCGGCATCCTGCTTCTCGTTGGTGCCCGTATTATCGATGCCCGCGTGTATACCAGTTCCGACAACTGCACCGTGGTTGTGGCATGGCTGCAAAACGCCAAGGGGATGGCTTTCGACAAGGGGCAGGTGACCCGCATCAGGAAACAGGTCAACGACTACATCCGTGACCCGGATTCTGCAGATGCCAAACTTGCCGACCCGCGGATCCTCAAGCAGAAATCACCGATCGGGCAGCATGGCCGGATGTTTGCCGTGCCAACCGAAATCTCGATTGACAATGACGGATCCGAGTACCACACAATCATTGAAGTCGATACACGCGATCGGACTGGTCTGCTCTACGATCTGGCCCGAACACTGGAAGACGCACAGGTCGTTCTGGTTCGGGCTGTCATCGCCACGTATGGTGCCCAGGCGGTCGATGTCTTCTACGTGAAGGACAAGTCGGGCATGAAACTTCTGGCTGAGCACCGTCGGCGGAATCTGGCCCGCCAGCTCAATAATGCCATTGACCGGGCCGAAGAGACCGGGACATGATGACTGCAGGAGGTTGCGATCATATCAGTCTTTACACTATACACCCTCACTGTCTCCTCAAGACCGGAGACTCAGTTTCAATGGAGGAATGAATGAAATCACGAACAAAGCGACTGTTTTCAACGCTGACAGTCCTTGCCGGCATCTCGGCTGGCGGAGCGGTCATGGCCGCGGAGTGCATCGCCCCGGCCAATCCTGGCGGCGGCTGGGACTTCACCTGCCGGACAATCGGCAAGATCATGTATGACATCGGTGCCGTCAGTGACCCCATCCAGGTCACCAACATGGCCGGAGGTGGTGGTGGCCTGGCCTACTCTCACGTCGTTAACGAACGAAATGATGATCCGGAGCTCATCGTCGCCGCATCTTCGGCGACGGCAACCCGCCTGGCCCAGAACGCCTATGCAGGAATGACTGCCGACCAGGTTTCATTCCTTGGAGCCATTGGTGCGGACCCCGGTGTTCTGGTTGTTGCGGCCGGTTCACCCTACCAGTCGCTGAACGACCTGCTTGACGCGGTCAAGGCGGATCCGTCATCGGTCACCTTTGCCGGTGGTTCCGCTGCTGGCGGCTTTGACCATCTCAAGGTCCTGATGGCCCTCAATGAAGTTGGCTACAACGACGTAACCAAGGTCAAATATATCGGTGTCGACGGTGGTGCCGACGCACTGACCCAGACCATCGGTGGCTTCACCCAGGCCATGACCGGAGATATTTCGGAAGTCGTTGGCTTCCTGCCAACCGGTGATGTGCGCGTTCTTGCCGTCTTTACAGACGAGCGGATTCCGGGATTTGAATCGATTCCCACAGCCAGGGAACAGGGCGTTGATCTTGTTGCCGTCAACTGGCGGGGTCTCTATGTCCCAAAGGGAATCTCCAGCGAAGCCTATGATCGCTGGTCAACGGCACTGGCCGAGGTTGCAGCATCACCGGAATGGGCGGCTGCAATGCAGGCCAACGGCCTTGCGCCCTTCACTCGGGTTGGTGATGACTTCCAGGATTATCTTGCGGAGGTCATCGCCGATATTGAGACCCTCTCAAGGGAGATCGGAGTGATCCAGTAGTGACCGGTGATCGCTACTTCGGTGCCGCCGTTCTCGCGATCACAGGGTTTTATCTCTACGGAGCATCAACCATACCGACCGGGTTTCTGCCGGACCCGGTCGGCAGCCGCACCTTTCCCTATATCCTCGGTGGTCTGGGGTTTCTCTGCGGCTTCCTGATCCTTCTCAGGCCCGATGACCCGCCTGTTTGGCCATCATCGTCAATCGTTCTCAAACTCGCCCTGGCGGCGGCAATCATGTACGGTTTCGCCGAAACCCTGCAGCCGCTCGGATTCATACTCCCATCGGCAGTCACAACGGCCTTGCTGAGTTATCTCATTGCGCCAAACATCCTTCACAGCCTGATCGCGGGCGGGGGACTTTCGGTCGGTCTCTATGTCATCCTGAAGCACGGGCTCGGCCTCGGTCTGTCCGCATTCTGGTTCTGAAACGCAACTGCCATGGAACTTCTTGCCAATCTCTCACAAGGGTTTGCCGTTGCCCTGACCTGGTCGACACTCATTCTGGCCATCTCAGGCTGCTTTGCCGGGACAATCATTGGCTCACTGCCCGGGCTTGGCCCCTCAAATGGGGTTGCGATTCTGATCCCGCTGGCCTTTTCCCTCAGCCTTGATGCCACCGAGGCACTGGTTCTGATGACATCCGTCTATTATGGTGCGATGTACGGCGGGCGCATCTCATCAATTCTTCTGAATATTCCAGGTGATGAGCCGGCACTGATGACAACCCTTGACGGGTATCCAATGGCCAGACAGGGCCGGGCTGGTGACGCCCTCGTTCTCTCGGGAGTGGCGTCATTCGTTGGTGCCCTGCTGGCAACGATCGGCCTCATGATCCTTGCACCCATTCTGGCCCGCATCGCCTATCTTTTTGGACCGGCTGAATATTTTGCTCTCTACATGCTGGCCTTTTGCACGCTGGGCGGTCTCTCATCACGCAACCAGATCAAGGCGGGTCTGGCAGCCATTATCGGTCTTGCCATCGCCATGATCGGGCTTGACAACACAACCGGACTCCCGCGCCTGACTTTTGGTTCCCTGCATCTGATGGATGGTGTTGACTTTCTTGTCGCCATCGTTGGCCTTTTCGCTGTCGCGGAGATCTTCATCTACATGGAAAGTCATGGCCGCGAGTCGGCGATCGGGGTCAAGCTCGAACGGATCACCATTCCCTTTCGCGAGATTGGCAACAGCGCGGTCACCATGCTGCGCTCGACTCTGATCGGCTTCATTGCCGGGGTCCTGCCGGGTGCCGGCGCGTCCCTTGGCAGCTTCCTGGCTTACATGGCAGAAAAATCGCTCTCCCGCGACAAGGAGACCTTCGGCACAGGCAACCCGCGTGGTGTTGCAGCACCGGAGGCAGGCAACAATGCTGCGGCGGGGGGTGCGCTCGTTCCCATGCTGACCCTTGGCGTCCCCGGCTCCGGTACAACAGCAGTCCTGCTTGCCTTGCTTGTAACGCTCAACATCACACCGGGACCTCTCCTCTTCGAGGAGCGACCGGAGGTGGTCTGGGGTCTGGTTGCCAGCCTGCTGATCGCCAATTTCGTCCTGCTGATCATGAATGTTCCGCTGGTCAAACTGTTTGTCAGGATTCTGTCCGTCCCACCATGGATTCTGCTGCCCGGCATCACCATGGTGGCTTTCGGTGGCATCTATTCACTGTCAGGGTCCAGCTATGATCTTGTCCTCATGCTGCTGTTCGGTCTCTTCGGTTATCTCTGCCGCAAACTTGATGTCCCGACCGTGCCGATCATTCTCGGCATTCTCCTCGGCAATCACATGGAAGACAGTCTGCGCCGGGCGATGGTCATCTCGGATGGGGACTGGACATATCTCTTCACTTCGCCAATCTCGATTGTTCTCTGGCTTGCAGCGATTGGCGGTTTTGTCGCCCCGATGTTCCTCCGCAACCTCCTCAGGACACCGCCGCGGGTCGAGGATTGACGTGACCCGCGTCCTTGTCCCCGGCGGCGTATTGGGCCTGGGGTTTGACACGCGGGCCCTGCAGCACGGGATCGCAGCAAGACCGGATATCATTGCAATTGATGGTGGCTCGACCGATAGTGGTCCCAATGCTCTTGGCACCGGGGTCTCGAAATACTCACGGGCTGTAACCAGATCAGAATGGGCAGAACTCATGGCTGCCCGCAGCCGGGCTGGTGTCCCATTGATCATCGGCTCAGCTGGCACGGCAGGCACGGATGCCGGCGTTGACTGGATGCTGGATATCACCAGGGAGATTGCCCGTGAACGGAACGAGCATCTCAGGATTGCAGCGATCTATTCCCAGGTCACACCGGAAACGGTGCTTGCCGCCCTTGACGACGGTCGCATCACACCACTTGACCCCGCTCCCTCCTGCACCCCTGAAATCATCCGGTCCTGCACGCACATCGTTGCGGTCCAGGGCACTGAACCCTTTATGGCCGCACTTGAATCGGGCGCCGATATCATCATCGCCGGTCGTGCAACCGACACCGCAACGATCGCGGCTCTGCCCCTGATGCGGGGCAACAATCCGGGTGCATGCTGGCATGGTGCCAAGATCGGTGAATGCGGAGCTCTTTGCTCGACCGAGCCATTGTCAGGCTGTATCCTCATTGAATTTGACGCCGATGGGTTTACCGTCTGGCCAACTGCCCCCACAGCCCGTTGCACTGCACAGTCTGTCCATGCGCATATGCTGTATGAAAATGCTGATCCTCACCGCCTCCATGAGCCCGGCGGCACCCTTGATGTCACGAACGCTGCCTATAACGATATCGCCGATGGTGCGGTTCGTGTCACCAATTCACGCTGGATCCCCACCGACCCCTATCGGGTCAAACTGGAGGGAGCCGCGCCCGCCGGAGCGCGCACTCTCATCCTGGCACTGATTCGGGACCGCCACTATGTTCGGAATGCTGAAACCTGGAAGGATCATCTGCTCGCCCATCTCCATGCAACCATCCGTGACCGAACCACGTTTGATCCGGCATCCTACACAATTGAAATCCGTCTGATTGGCATCAACGCCACGCTTGGCAATCTGGAGAACTGCCATTCTGAACCAACTGAAGTTGGCGCTCTCTGCATCGTCAATGCACCAACCCAACCCATTGCCACTGAAATCGCCAAACTCTGCAATCCCTTTCTTTTGCACTTTCCCCTGCAAGGCTGCACGGAGATGCCAAGTTTTGCCTTCCCCTTCTCCCCCGCCGAACTTGACTGCGGTCCACAATACGCTTTCTCCCTGAACCACCTGATGACCCTCAGCGACCCGATGGATACCAGCCGCATGGTTCTGGTCGAAACCTGATATGCGTGTCATCGGTGACATCGCGACGGTCCGCTCCAAGAATGCCGGCCCCTTTGTCCTGACCATTGATGTCTTTTGTCACAAAGCGGCCACATACACCCTCCTGAGGCATTTTCTGACAACCGGCACCGTGGCCACGACACTCGGCTGCGACGGCAATGCCGTGACAAAATTCACTCTCCCGGATCTTCATGTCATCAAGTTCAGTCTCCCTCGCCCCATCATTCAGGGTTGCCCCGCCGACCGCGATATGCATGGCGCCCAGTTCTCGAACCTGATTGCCGAGCTCGCACTTCCCGAAGATGCGAACCTCCCCGCTCAGTGAAGCCCCCGCAAGGCGAGAAGTTGCTCGGAGACTTTCACCCCTAGGCCCACCGGGTCACCCCAGTGTCCATTGAGCGAAACCACACCCACCTGTCGTTCATTTGCATCAAACATCTGCGCGATGAGAACAAGTTCGTTGCCCTCCCGTCTGGCATATGCGGCAACCGGCACATCACAATTTGCCCCAAGCCGGGCAAGGACTGTTCGCTCAGCTCTTGTGCAATCGAATGTCACTGCATCATTGACAGATTCCAGCATCGCGGCCATGAAGTTGTCATCCTTGCGCCTTTCAACAGCGATAACACCCTGCGCTGGAGCCGGCAGCATCTGTTCAATTTCAATCGGGTGGATTGATACCGCGTTGATCCCCAGCCGTTTCAGCCCTGCCATGGCCAGAATGAGGCAGTCGCAGTCACCCTGCTGGCACTGGCTGATTCGTGTTTGCAGGTTGCCTCGCGTCTCCACAATCGTGAAGGCGGGATTGATGAAGCGCAACTGACAGCGACGACGCAGGCTTGATGTGCCAATCCGGGTTCGGTCCGGCAAGTCATCTATGTCCGCAATTGATGTGCACACCAGCGCATCGCGTACGTCGACTCGGGGGAGAACGCAGTCAATGACCAAACCTTCAGGCTGCTGCCATGGCATATCCTTGAAGGAGTGCACGGCGAGATCGATGTCCTCCAGCAGCAGTGCTGTCTCGATTTCCGTGCAGAAGACCCCCTTGCCGCCAAGGGCACGAATCGATTGATCGGTAACCCGATCCCCCCGCGTGGAAATGGGGACAGTGACAAATTCCTCCGGTGCACGTCCCGATGTTCCGGCCAGCACACCGATCACCTCGTCAGCCTGCGCTCTCGCGAGAGGCGAAGCCCGCGTTCCAACCCGGATCATGGGCACCTCCGAACACATTGGCTCGCACGCCGATCGTGTTCGGCTGGATATTTGTGATCCTCACACCGATCCAACTTTTGCCCTCCCGTCAAACAGGCTCCATTTCCGGGTTCCGTGCGGCGCTCAATTGCATCTCACCGTTCCCCCACCCTTCAGCAATCGGCCATCACCAGCGTGCACGGCACCGGCAATATCAGCACAAATCCATTTGCAGGGGGCATCCCACAGGTCTGGA
>JAPOSK010000394.1 GCA_026709725.1 Paracoccaceae bacterium
CATCAGAACTGGGGCAATTATGCCTACTACCCCAATACAGGTGCCGGTGCCGAGCCGGATGAGGTCATGGAGGGATTTATCGGCCAGTTCTATGTGAAGCGCCAGCCGCCAGCCCTCGTCCTGATCTCGAATCCGGTCATGAACGCCGATCTTGTTGTGGAGATGCTGAGTGGCAAACTGGGCAGGAAGGTCCGTCTGGTGGTTCCGCAGCGGGGGGAGAAGGCCATGCTGGTTGAGGGGGTCCTGCGGAATGCCCGCGAGTCTCTCAACCGTCGCATCTTCGAGATCTCCAACCAGCGCCGCCTGCTGGAAGAGGCGGCGGAGATCTTTGATCTGGGGATCGTGCCTGACCGTGTCGAGGTCATCGACAATTCGCATATCCAGGGCGCGTATTCGATGGGGGCGCTGATCGCTGTGGGGAGTGAAGGGTATCTCAAGTCGGCCTATCGCAAGTATACAATCCGCAATGATGAAGCCGGTATCGACAGGAACGCTGACGATTATGCAATGGTCCGGCAGGTTCTGACGCGGCGGTATGGACGTCTGGTCAAGGAGGACCCGGATCGCCTGAGCGATGCCTGGCCGGATCTGGTGATCATCGATGGCGGCCGGGGGCAGCTGAATGCAGCATTCGAGGTCTTGAATGAGATCGGTCTTTCAGACATGCAGTTGATTGCCATATCCAAGGGGCCAAACCGAAATCACGGGAAGGAAACATTTCATATGATGGACCGGGAGTCCTTCACGCTGTCCGATGATCACCCTGTGCTGTATTTCATGCAGCGGCTTCGGGATGAAGCACACCGATTTGCAATCGGGGCCCATCGCAGCAGGCGCGGCAAAACGATGTCAGCCTCGGCACTGGTGGAAATCCCCGGGGTCGGCGCAGCGCGGCGCAGTGCCCTCCTGGCCCATTTCGGCTCGTTCAGGGCTGTCAAGAATGCCGCCGTTGAGGATTTGCAGGCTGTCCGGGGTGTTTCGCTGGCACTGGCCACCACGATTCATGCCCATCTCAACGAGTGAATCCGGTTCATGATCAATCTCCCGACATCACTGACTCTCTACCGCTTTCTGGCCTCTCTCGGGATTGTGGCTGCCTTTGTGCTGCTTGACAGCGGTCCGGCCAATCTTGCTGCTCTCCTGTTTTTTGTGACGGGCTGCGTGACGGATTACCTTGATGGTTATCTGGCACGAAGATATGACCTGACAACGGCACTCGGCCGGATGCTTGATCCGATTGCCGACAAGGTCCTTGTCATCACTGCCCTCTTCATGCTGGCCAGCGAGAACACCCATGGGGCTGTCCTCCTGATTCCCGCTGCGCTGATCGTGACAAGGGAGTTGATCGTCTCGGGGATCAGGGAATTTTTTGGATCTGATGGACCGCAGCTGGCAGTGACCCGGCTGGCCAAATGGAAGACGGCTGTCCAGATGCTGTCCCTGACGGGCGTGTTCACTTGCAACGGTCTGACCGGAACCGCCATTCTGCCCGGATGGGCGGCTGATGCCGGGCCGGGATCCCTGCCGGCCCTGATCTCGCTCGGCCTTCTCTGGCTGGCGGCACTCTTGACGCTGGTCACGGGCAGCCAATACCTGCACGGGGCAATCATGGCTCTCAGGGAGCATACAAATGACGCTTAGGTTCGCGATGACACTCAGGATTTTGCGATGACGCTCAGGGTTTTGTATTTTGCCTGGGTGCGCGAACGCATCGGTATCCCGGATGAGGAGATTGAGACGACGGCTGCAACTGTCCGTGCGTTTCTCGGCGAACTGGCTGAACGGGAGGAACGCTACCATCGCGTCTTTGCCAATCCGGAAGCCCTGCGGGTGGCTGTGGACCAGAGACTTTGCGATCTTGATTCACCACTTGCGGATGCATCCGAGATCGCCATTTTTCCACCGATGACGGGGGGCTGATATGGAGATCAGGATCACTTCCGATCCCATCGACCCGGCAGCTGAACTCGCAGCCCTGAGCGGTGTGCACAAGGCGGCGGGCGCCGTCGTGAGTTTTTGCGGCCAGGTTCGCAGCGATGAGTCCGCCCCCATCACAACTCTGGAGATTGAACACTATCCGGGCATGACTGAAACGGCCATTGCAGCGATTGTTGCCGAGGCGGAAGCGCGCTGGGACCTGCTTGCCGGGCGTGTGATCCACCGCCATGGACAGCTCAGCCCTGGCGAGACCATCGTTTTTGTCGCCACGGTCGCGGCCCACCGCCATGCCGCCCTGCACGCGGCGGATTTTATCATGGACTACCTCAAGACCCGGGCGCCTTTCTGGAAAAAGGAGCATGGGCCGGAGGGCGGCCACTGGGTGGGCAGTCGGACAGAGGATGAGGCCGCAGCGCGGCGCTGGTCTGATGATTCATGACAGGGATGGCAGTCAGAGGAGCAGTGCCGGTGCAAGGAAAAGGCAGGGCAGAAGACCGGTGTTGCGCATGGAGCGGAAGGCGGCAAGGCAGGACGCTGGATCGTTGAGGTCAAGCCTCCGCATCTGCATGATCATGTGGGCCCCGAACCCGATGACGGCACCCGCATACAGGGCCCCATCAAGGATTGTGGATTCATCGGGCAGGGCCAGGATGAGAGCCAGGGCATAGAGTCCGGTCGATGCCGCAAGAAAGACCCAGAGACAGATCCGGCTTCGATCGCCAAAAAGCCGTGCGGTGGACTTGATCCCGACCAGAGCGTCGTCTTCGATGTCCTGATGGGCATAGATGGTGTCATAGTAGAGTGTCCAGGTGATCCCGGCAAGATACAGGAGGAGCGGAGCCGGGCCGAGCGATCCGGTGACGGCGGCCCAGCCAAGCAGGGCGCCCCAGTTGAAGGCAATGCCCAGAAAGATCTGGGGCCACCAGGTGAACCGCTTGGCAAAGGGGTAGATGACAACCGTAATGAGTGACGCAACGCCGAGCATGATGGTAAAGCGATTGAAGGTCAGAAGGATGGCAAAGGCAATGAGCGACTGGAGAGTCAGCCAGATGGCAGCATGGGAGATTCTGATCTGGCCGGACGGCAGGGGGCGGGATCGCGTGCGCGCGACCCGGGCGTCGAGGTCCCGATCCGTGATATCATTCCAGGTGCACCCTGCGCCGCGCATCAGGACAGCGCCAATGGCGCAGGCCATCGCAATCCACGTATGTCCAATGGTCCACGCGCCCGTCATGTTCGCCGCAAGCAGGAGACCCCACCAGCAGGGCAGCAGCAAAAGCCAGGTACCGATGGGTCGATCGAGTCGGCTGAGACGGAAATACGGTCGCCATGACGCCGGTGCGTGCCGGTCAACCCAGTTGCCCGCAACTGAATCGGGGACTCCATCATCCTGTTCATGCTGAATATGTATCATGGCAAGCACAGAGATAGCCCAAAGACATGTCAAATACCAAAACCCGGCCTGATCCGCGTCTGCGCCTCTTTTGTGAAGGGGATCTGGGCCCTGACCGCGCGGTTGTCATCACATCCGGCCAGAATCACCATCTCCACACCGTTCTCAGGGCTCGTGCCGGCCAGCAGGTGCTGCTCTTCAATGGCCGTGACGGTGAATGGCTGGCATCAATCAGGGCCACGGAATCCAGACGGACAACGCTTCTCACCGATCATCAGACACGCCCGCAGGCGGGATTGCCGGATATCTGGCTGGTGTTTTCCCCGCTCACCAGGGATCGAACACATTACGCCGTCGAAAAGGCCACCGAACTCGGTGTTGCCCGGATCTGTCCCGTGACCATGACCAGAACCCGCCCCCGCCGCATTGTCCCGGAGCGTCTGCGGGCGGTTGCCATCGGTGCCGCACAGCAATGCGGCGGTCTGGCCGTCCCCGAGATCAGCCATCCGCAGCCGCTGGACTCCCTGCTGACCCACTGGCCTGCCGGGCGAACTCTCTTCCATTGCGATGAGACGCTCACCGATCGGCCCTGTGATCCATACGCACTCGCCCATGCAGGACCAAGGGCCGTTCTCATCGGACCGGAGGGTGGCCTCGACCCGGGGGAGCGCGCCATGCTCCATGACTGTGACTTCACCCACCCGGTCTCGCTCGGCCCGCGCATTCTGCGGGCGGAAACCGCCCTGGTTTGTGCTTTGACGCTGATGAATGTTCTGCCGTCCGCGGCTGGGGTGGGGACTCCGGCATAATCATGTTGTTGCGGAGTGCTGAACGAAGTAAACCGGGGGAGAGTGGGGTGATGGCGGGACTGGAACCGGACTGTGTTCAGTGACGCATGGTGATGGGTCGGAAAGGGCAGGTTGAATGTGTCTATACCGCAATCGGGCGGGACGGTCCTTGAGCATCGCGAGCAGCTGACGGAATATCTGGAGGCGGGCTGCAAGCCACGCAGAGACTGGCGTATCGGCACCGAGCACGAGAAGTTCGGCTTCAATCTCAGGACTCGCGACCCGCTTCCGTATGATGGCCCCTGTTCCATTCGGGCCATGCTGGAGGGGTTGCGGGATGCATTCGCCTGGCGGGAGGTCACTGAATCCGGCAATCTGATCGGCCTGACCAAGGATGGTGCCAACATCTCTCTTGAGCCGGGGGGGCAGTTCGAGTTGTCCGGGGCACCCCTGTCCACATTGCACCAGACCTGTGCGGAGGTCAGCACCCACCTTGTTGAAGTTCAGACAATCGCCCAGCGGATCGGTGCCGGATTCATTGGTGTCGGTGCCGCACCGGACTGGACCCATGCCCGGATGCCGGTCATGCCCAAGGGTCGATACCGGCTGATGACGGATTACATGCAGGGTGCGGGCCGGAACGGGGTGACGATGATGTACCGGACATGCACCGTGCAGGTGAATCTCGACTTTGGCAGTGAAGCGGACATGGTCAGGAAACTGCGTGTCGCTCTCGCCCTGCAGCCGGTTGCAACAGCCCTCTTTGCCAATTCACCTTTTTTTGAGGGTCGGCAGCTTGATGTGCTGAGCTGGCGCAGTCACCTCTGGCATGATGTTGATGCAGACCGGACCGGCATGCTGCCCTTTGTCTTCGAGCCGGGGTTCGGTTTTGATGCCTGGGTGGAATACGCCCTGGATGTCCCGATGTATTTCGTCTTTCGCGAGGGACGGTATCTTGATGCACGCGGGCTCTCGTTTCGGGATTTTCTCAGGGGCAGCCTGCCGGTTCTGCCGGGTGAGCTGCCGACAACGGCGGACTGGGCCGATCACCTGACCACGATCTTTCCCGAGGCACGAATCAAGACGTTTCTGGAAATGCGGGGGGCTGACAGCGGCCCCTGGCACCACATCTGCGCCCTTCCGGCCTTTTGGGTTGGCCTGCTCTATGACGGCAGCGTCCTTGATGCCGCCTGGGACCTGGTGAAGGACATGGATGCAGCAGCCCGGGAGGGTCTGCGCCGTGCCGCGTCCCGGGAAGGCCTGCGTGGTTCCAGCTATGGCTACCGGCTTCGGGATCTTGCCCGGACATGCCTTGATCTGGCCACGAACGGGCTGAAGGCCCGCAGGAGTGATCCGCTGGTTCCGACCGATGACAATGAGGATGTGTATCTTGCGCCCCTGCAGGAGATCCTTGCGACCGGGAAGACGCCGGCTGATCGCCTCCTCGAGATGTACCGCGGGGACTGGAACGGTGATCTTGACCGGATCTACGAGGACTGCCGGTATTGAGATTGCGGCGATGAAGCCTGTCAGGATTTGGACCGGAAGGTGATTCTGGGCTCCGTGCCTTCAAGCAGGCGCATGATATTGCTGCGATGGCGATACCAGATGAGGGCTGCGAGGAGCAGGGACAGGACCAGAAGCGATGCATGACCCATCACGATCGCTGCAACCGGGAACACGGCTGTGGCTGTGAGGGCTGCGAGTGACGAGATGCGGAACAGAGCGGCCATGAGCAGCCAGACCAGCGCACAGAGCACCGCAGCGGCGGGGGCCAGGACTGCAATCACGCCGAAGAACGTTGCGACGCCCTTTCCACCCCGGAACGAATGCCAGACCGGATAGAGGTGGCCCAGAAATGCAGACAGGGCCGCACACTGCATGGCGTCATCGGTGCCAAGGACTGTGGCCGTGGCAAGAACGGGAACCAGACCCTTTCCCATATCGAGGACCAGAGTCAGGAGAGCTGCCGCCCTGCTGCCGGTGCGGAGGACATTCGATGTTCCGATGTTGCCGGAGCCGATGCTGCGCAGGTCAGCAAGACCCATCAGCCGGGTCACAACGAGACCGAAGGCGATCGATCCGAGGAGGTAGGATCCGCCGGCAATGACGGCCAGGCTCATGACAGGTGTGACGAACTCAGGGGCCATCGGCAGGCCTTTCATAGACGATGGTGCCATCAATCAGGGTCCGCAGGATACGACCCTGCATCCTGTCTCCATCATACGGGGTGTTCTTGGATTTTGACTGAAGGGTAAACCGATCAAGGATGAAGGGTGTGTCCGTCTCGAACTGGATGATGTCCGCCGGTGCGCCGATCCGGATGACCCCGCCTGCAAGACCGAAGCGCTGTGCCGGATTGCTGCTGAGCGACCGGAAGATATCCGGCAGCGTCAGGGCACCATCATGGTACAGTTTGAGGGCGGCGGGAAAGAGGGTTTCGAGGCCCGCAGCACCACTGGCCGCCTCGGCGAAGGGGAGGCGTTTTGATTCTTCATCCTGGGGTGTGTGCATGGAAGAGATGATCCCAATCCGGTTTGCGGCCACAGCGGCAACGACCGCCAACCGATCATCCTCACTCCGCAGGGGCGGCTTGATCTTGAAGAAGGTTCGATAGTCCGCGACATCCAGCGCATTCAGGGTCAGATGATGGATTGAGACACCCGCACTCGCATCGACACCTGAACGGATTGCGCGCTCAAGGGTGGCAAGCCCGAGATCCGTGGTCACCTGGTCGGCATGGTACTTGCATCCGGTGGCCTGGGCGAGCGAGAGATCCCGTTCCAGACCGATTTTTTCGGCAACCGGACTGACTGCCGGAAGGCCGCTGAGTGTCGCAAACTTGCCCGATGTCACCGCCGCACCATTCGAGAGCCAGGGATCCTGGGGGTGACCGACGACCAGTGCCCCGATCTGTTGGCAGTATTGCATGCAGTTGGCCATGACCCTTGAGTCGGCAACAAAGGAATCGCAGTCGGAGAAACCGATTGCACCGGCATCACTCAACAGGCCGATCTCGGCCAGCTCCTGCCCGTCACGCCCTTTTGTCAGCGTGGCCATGGGGCGCACCTTGACCGGTGTCGCTGCCAGTGCACGCCGGATGAAGAACTCAAGCATTTCCGGCTGGTCAATCGGTGGCGTCGTATCTGGCCGGGTGATCAGCGTTGTGATGCCGCCGTGGATGGCGGCCAGTCCGGCGGTGCGGAAACTCTCCTTGTAGCGCTCGCCCGGCTCGCCGATCTTGACTCCGGCATCAATGATGCCCGGTGCCAGATATGTCCCCCTGCAATCGATGCACTGATCGGTTGCATCCGGGGGCTGCTCCACCGCACCGAATGCGGCGATGATTCCATCCTTGATGACCAGATCTCCATCAAGAATCCTGCCCTCATCAGGCAGAATGATCCGGGCGCTGGTAAATCGAATCGTCATCTGTTTCCATCACCCCCGACGAGACCCCATGGGTAGCCGTTCTGCCTGCAATCGCCCTACCGGCACAGCAGATCCATGACTGCCATCCGTGCTGCCACGCCAAGCTCAACCTGCCGCTGGATCACCGACACGTTGATGTCATCAGCGAGCAGACCATCAATTTCCACACCGCGGTTCATCGGCCCCGGATGCATGACGATCGCATCGGGACGGGCCGCCTCAAGCTTCTCGCGGTCGAGCACGTACAGGTGATAGTATTCCCGGAATGACGGAATCAGGGCTGATTCCATCCGTTCTGTCTGCAGGCGGAGCATCATCACGATGTCGGCATCACGAATCCCTTCGGTGAGGGAATGGTGCACGGTCACTCCGATCTCGTGTGCCGAATCGGGAATCAGTGTTCGCGGGCCGACCAGCCTGATCTGGTTGTTGAACTTGCCGAGCAGGTGGATGTTCGACCGGGCCACCCGGGAATGGCTGATGTCACCACAAATCGCAATCCTGAGATCATGCAGGCGTCCCTTGGCCTGGCGGATCGTCAGGGCATCCAGCAGAGCCTGTGTCGGATGTTCATGACGACCATCACCGGCATTGATGACCGCACAGTTCACCTTCTCAGCCAGGAGGTTTGTTGCGCCGGACTGGTTGTGCCGAACAACCAGCAGGTCCGGCTGCATGGCATTCAGTGTCATTGCCG
>JAPOSK010000213.1 GCA_026709725.1 Paracoccaceae bacterium
CAAGGGCCTCAAACATCAGACCAAAGGGTTTGGCCATCAGCGGATTCATGCTGGCCTCAGCGGACTCCTCAAAGACATCTGCTTCCAGAACTGTCACGGCCCGTCCTGCGATGATCATCCTGCGATCCAGTACATGCAGGTAGGGGGGCAGAAACCGGGTCAGAAACCCCATCCTGTCCATCACATCCCCAATGACAGATGAAAACAGTTCGGCGCGCATCATGGCGAACACGCTGGCATCAGAGTTCGAATCGGACACCGTGGTTCAGCCTTTGCGCGGGTCATAACGAACGAGGTTCAGAACATATCCTCCATCGATTTCCAGGGTGGTTCCAGTGATGTAGCTGGCGTCATCCGAGACGAGGAAGGCGGCTGTTCTGGCGACATCACCGGTATTTCCGAGTCGTGAAAGCGGAATCCAGTCCTCAAACCTCTCTTTGCCAAAGGCGGCAATTTCGCGTGCATTGGCATCGGTTTCAATCGCACCGGGGGCAATCCCCAGAACACGAATACCAAATTCGGCCCATTCCAGGGCAAGAGCCCTGCTCATCATGCGCAGGCCCGCTTTGGAAATGGCATAATGGACCAATCCCAGTCGTGGAAAATTTTCATGGATTGATGAGGTTATCAGAATCACGCCACCCTGGCCCTGATCAATCATGATTCTGGCAGCGGCCCGTGCACAGACAAAATTGCCACGCAGGTTTGTGTTCATGACACGATCCCAGTCGACAAGATCGAGATCAAGCGCGGCAACAGTGGTTTCGATTCCTGCATTATTGATCTGGATGTCCAGCCCGCCAAGCCAGGCGGCACCACTGGCAATCAGCATCTCAGCCTCTTCCGGCACAGACACATCGGCGCGAATTGCATGGGCAACCCCGGCTCCAGCCACTGAATTGATCTCTTCCACCAGTGACCGGGCTCCTGCCATGCATTCCTCGCTGTGCGTATTGACAACAACCCGTGCGCCAGCCCTGGCCATTGCCCGTGCCATCCCCGCACCGATTCCCTGGGATGATCCGGTGATGATCATGCGTTTGCCGGACAGATTCATGGTCACCCCGAACGAAGACGGTTGATTTCAGCCCGGATGTAACCAAGCGCGTAGGCCATGCCCGCATGCCAGGGCGCATCGCAACTCACCTGCGGTGTATGATCTGGAATCACAGTCCCCTCAAAGCCGTTCTTGTGCAAAATCATCAGTATACGGGAAATATCGACATCACCCTCGTCAATGAAGACCTCATGGTATCTGGGCACCTGACCGCGAACATTGCGCAGGTGGACATAACCGATGCGATTTTCCCGGCTCCAGCGGTCAACATCCGCATAGATATTGCCCTCTGTCATTTCCGCAAGTGATCCGATGCAAAGCTCCGCACAATTCGCCGGCGAGGGGTTTTGCTCAAACATCTGATCATAAAAACGGGGCTGCCATACCAATCGTGCGTGCCCGCGCATGGTTGGCATCGGCGGGTCATCGGGGTGGGCCGCCAGCCGGACACCCGCCTCCTCAGCGACAGGCAGGAGCGCAGCATGAAAGGTCTGCAGATTGACCCAGATCTGCTCATGGCTGACTGGAGGAACCGTTCCCTCAGTTGCGTCCTGATCATAAACCATGTTCCAGATCATGCCATTTGGAATTGGATCGAGTCCAAGAGCATCCTCCTCGACAAAACCAACACTTACGGCACCACCCCGGGCGAACGGCCCTTCGCTCCAACCGGCAACTCCTGCAATCGAGAAATTGTAGCCCATCACCGGGATGCCGACTGCACCCATATTGCGGATAACATCCTTGAGAAACACCAGCTGTTCATTCCGGTCCGGTCCACCAAGCAAAACATCATACCAATGCCCAGGATCGAAATTTTCAATCGCAGCCAACTCGAGCCCAGCGGCATTGATTTCAGATTTGAGCTTCCCCAGACCCTTCCGCGACCAGACATCACGATCGCAGGTTGTCGTCCCCCAGCCACTGCTGTTCTGACCAGGCAGCCGGGGTGTCTTCGCAAAGTAATCAGTCAGATGTGCAACGATATGCGTTGCACTGCATTGCCTGGCGAAGGCATAATTCGCCGCCGTGAGCATGTGCCTGTAAAGACCCAATCCAAGTTTCATCCCGCTGTCCTTTGTGCAGTGCCAATTTGGAGGACGCTGACGAATACAGCAACGAGGATGATAAAGCCGCGGACAATTTCCTGCATGAAGGGCGAGACACCGGTTAGCACCATTCCGTTGCCAATCAGGCCGATGAACAGCACCCCAAGGAAGGTTCCAAAGATTGAGCCCGACCCGCCCATCAGGGACGTTCCACCAATAATGACAGCGGCGATGACTTCGAATTCCAGACCAAGGGCAATTTGAGAAGAACCGGACTGTATACGCGACGAGAGCAGGATGCCGACAAAGGCCGACAACAGACCGACTAGCATGAATGTGGTCATCCGGGTTTTGCCAACGGAGATTCCCGACAGATGGGATGCTTGCTCATTCCCGCCAACGCAATAAACTGATCGGCCAAACACCGTTCGTGTGCTGATGACATAGAAAAGGACGAAGGTGATCAGCATGATCATCACAGGCACAGGCAGGTCCAGTCCCAGAATGCTGATTGTTCCGCCACCCCAAAATTCAAAACCACTGGGAAAGGGGCTGATCGGGAAGGCGTTGGTGATCTGCCGTGCAGCTCCGCGCAGCATCATGAACAGCGCCAGCGTCAGGACAAAGGACGGCACCAGCCAGCGTACACGGATGTAGCCAGCAATGCCATGGATCAGCATACCCTGCAAAAGAACGACCGGAACAGCAAGGGCAAGCGGCCAGCCCATCTTTATCACGAGGACACCGAGCAGGGAGGATGACCATGCCACAGCCGAGCCAATAGAGACATCGATATCACCCTGGATGATCATCAGGGTCATTGCACAGGCGATGATTCCATTAAATGACACAGCGCGCAGAACATTCAGCAGGTTTCGTGAACTGAGGAAGTTCGGTGCAATCAATGCCAGGATGATGAAGAGGACGATCACTGCCAGCAAAAGGCCTGAGTTGGACAGAAAATGCCTCCAGTCGAGAGATTTCGTGGCGGAATTTTTCTGTGTATCAATCATGACTGTTGACTCCCGATACCCGGATCAGGCATTCATCGTGCGCGCCATCAATGCGCCGAGATCAATTGCATCATGATCATATTCTCCGGTAATCCTGCCTTCGTGGATGACCAGTATGCGGTCACAGACATCAAGAACCTCTTCAAGTTCAGATGAAACAAACAGGATGGCCACGCCTGAAGCCGCCAGACCACGGACAATATTGAAGATCTGCTCTTTGGCCGCAACGTCCACACCCCGGCTTGGTTCATCCATGAGCAGCACATAGGGTTCGGTATTCAACCAGTTGCCGATGACAATCTTCTGCTGGTTCCCTCCTGAGAGGGCTCCGGCTGGAACACGCATCGAGGCAGTCTTCACATCAAGTTTTGCAATGATATCATGCGTCAGGGTTCGCATGGCCCTGAAGTCCAGAAACCCGCGCCTGCTTACGCGATCAGCCGCAGCCAGAGTCGCATTGATCATGACCGGGAAATCAAGAATCAGCCCCTCGCGCTTGCGATCCTCGGCTGTCAGGCCAACACCCAGACTTTTCATGCGCATAGGACTGGGATTGTGCACTGCTGTGCCGCCAACGGCAAGGGTGCCGGACGAAATTTCATCCAAGCCAAAGATGGCACGCAGCAATTCTGTGCGACCGGACGACAAAAGCCCGGCAAGGCCAAGAACTTCGCCCTCATTAATTTCAAGGCATATATCATTGAGTTTCGTCTGCGTTGAGAGGTTCTTGACCGTCAGCGCCGGTTTGGCCCTGACTTTTCTGCGCTTGAATGGCACACCACGCCAATCACCACCAATCATCAAATCTGTAATTCTGGCAGGTGTTGCATCCTCGACTGCAATCGTGTCGATCAGCATGCCATCGCGAAGGACTGTGACATTATGGGCAATCCGGGGAACTTCATGAAGACGATGCGTAACATAGATTATTGCTGTACCCAGACCCGAGAGCGTTCGAACAACCTTGTGCAGAAGCTCAACCTGATCTCTGGGCAAGGCCGAGGTCGGTTCATCAAGAACCAGAACCTGCGGTTCATAGGATACCGCCTTGGCAATCTCGACAAGTTGCTGCTGCGCAACGCTCAGGCGGGAGACCTGAATTTCAGGGTCGACATCGATTTTCAGTCTTGCCAGAATATCAATGGCAAATGCCCTCACCCGGGCATGGCTGATCATGGGCCTCAATCCGCGCATTCGCTTCCAGCGTCCGAGGAGAATGTTCTCGGCCACACTGAGCGCCGACACCAGAGAAATCTCCTGATAGACCGTCGCTATTCCATGATGCAGGGCATCCAGGGGGTTACGAATAGCACATGGGCGACCGTTGATTGAGATCGTTCCGGCATCGGGAGTCAGTGCCCCACTCAACACTTTGATTGCGGTGGATATGCCCTCACCAAACTTG
Source organism: Paracoccaceae bacterium (assembly GCA_026709725.1). Classification (GTDB taxonomy): domain Bacteria; phylum Pseudomonadota; class Alphaproteobacteria; order Rhodobacterales; family Rhodobacteraceae; genus MPNP01. The sequence continues at coordinate 4,525 of JAPOSK010000213.1, forward strand.
ACCAGAAGTGCACGCACATCACCGCGCCTCATCGAGATGTACAACAGGTCAAGTGCCAGAACACCCGGATAGTGCTTCGTTAATCCATCAAGATGCAGGACCGGTTCCTCTTGTGCTGTCATCGAAACGCTGACCTGATAACCCCGGGCCAAAACGCTTCATGCGGGCCCGGGATCGTCATTGCTCAGAAGACGGCACGGCCATCGGTTTCTGTAAACATGTCAATGGCTTCATCATCACCGCGGGCGAACAGAATGGTCGGAACAACCAGATCGAACACGACCTCCTTGCCGGCAATGACATCCAGGGCAAGGTTCACTGCGTCATAACCGATCTGAAACGGCGCCTGACCTGTCACCGCCTGCAGAATGTTGTTGTCAGCCTTGAGAAACTGGGCATGCTGGCCACTCATGTCAGTACCAAAGACCTTGACATCATCAGCGAGTCCTGCACCCTGCACAGCCAGAACATGCGCTGTCGTGCCGCCTTCATTTGCCGCCCAAAGGATGTTTATATCAGGGTTGGCCTGAAGCATGGCTTCTGAGATCGGTAATGCAGCATCTGCCAGAAAACCGGTCTGATCCGACACAACTTCATACTCAACACCGGCTTCAGTGAGCGCCTGAAGGAACCCTTCCTTGCGGGGCAGGCAGGCCTCCGGAAAGGTGTCACAGTTCAGAATGCCAATGATCGCCTTGCCGCCAAGATGCCTGTGAATATACTCCGATGCGGCTTCACCAGTCTTGAGGCCAAGGTCGACATTGCGAGTGGCCAGGAAAGAGTGGATTCCATCTCGGGCGTTCTCACGCAGACAGGTATTTGCACAGATGACCGGAATGCCGGCACCGACAACCTCAGAGACTGCTGCAACCGATCCGTCAGCCGCAAATGTGTTGATGACAAGTGCATCAATTCCACGCACAATCAGATCATTCAAAATATTGCTTTCCTTGGCAAGATCAGTTTCGGAATTGGCCAGAATCAGGGTGACATCGTTCTCATCCGCCGCCGCCTGCATTCCATCCTGGAATGTCTGCATGAATGTATCTGACTGGAAGACGACGCCTCCCATCGCAATATCCTGGGCAAACGCGGCAACACCCGTGCAGAGCAGAACAGCCCCGCTCACCGATGTTTTGATCAGGGTTTTCATAAAATCCTCCTCTGGTAATGACTTGCATACGCTGCGGGCAAATACTAGCATAGATATATTTAAAATGTTAGTCAAGATTTATAAATATTTTATTTTTTCTAACATTTTAGTTAACACAGTGACAGAGAGCGCTGCGGTTACAGGAGGATGACCAACTCATGAAGATGACCGAACGGGCCTATCAGGATCTTCGGGACGCAATCATAAGTCTGCGAATCCGGCCCGGCGAACGGCTGGACATTGATCGTATCAGTGCTTCACTGGGGTTTAGCCGGGCACCGGTCATTGAGGCATTGAACATGCTGCGCACTGAAGGACTTGTTGTCAGTCGGCGTCGTGTTGGAACATTTGCCAGTGAGATCGGACGTGATCAGATTGAGGAGGTTTTTGATGCGCGTGAAATGATCGAGCAGCGTGTTGCACCACTCGTAATCCATAATATCAGCGACCGCCAGATTGATGCCCTTGGCAACATCCTGCGTGATGCCGCAGGCTTGTTGCATGAACCGGAAGCAACGTTCGACTATGCCAAATTCATGGAGCTGGATGCGTTGTTTCATTCCGAGATCATCCGTCTCTCCGAGCGCAAGATTTACCAGAAGTGGTTCGATCAACTTGCAGCCCACATGCAACGGGGCCGATACCTGTTCAGCGGCAACGCCCTGAAACGCTCCATTGAGGGGCAGCGGGAACATGATGCCATTCTCGCCGGATTGCGAAAACGGAATGTGGCTTCCCTGCGAGACAGGCTTCTCAATCACACCCGCCGCAGTCGCAGTGGAGCCGCGGAGATCCTGGACCAGCAATGAAACTGACGAACATGCATGGCGCTGTTTCGCTGCAGGCGCTGGGCGCAATGCTGCATGACTGCGTCTTCAAACTGAACGGCAAGCAAGTCCGTCCACTCTATGATCCACCATGGCGATCCGATCATGGAGGGAACCTTGATGCGCTACCACCGATCCTGCGAAAAATGGGGAGCGAATGGCCATGCGTCCCCTTTGGTCGCACGCAAGAGCAACTGCAGCTTCCGACAGAATGGGACGTGAGTGAGAGCGCGGCCGACTGGGACAGCTGGGTACATGGGTATTCCTCAAACTCGGATTGGCAGCTGGAGCAGTTGAACGCACGCACATTGCGCGCAACGATTCACTATCCTGAACAGACCCCGATCCTGCATCTCGAGCGCACTGTGGAATTGCTGGAGGATATGCCGGGCATCGCCCTGTCCCTTACCATACACGCTCACCGTGAAACGCGATTTCCTCTGGGGTTGCATCCGATCCTGTCGATGGCGGGGGCCGCATCCGGAACACTCCGGCTGGCGGTTCCCGATCATGCAAGAGTCTGGAGTTTTCCGGTCGATGTTGAACCGGGGCGCGGTCATTTCTCCCCCAGCCAGCAGGACTGCCCTCCCGGGCAGGTCCGAACCAGTACCGGGGATATCACTGATATCCGTCTGCTGCCACCTGAAGGCCGGACAGAAGATCTCCTGCTGCTGACACGCACAGATGGTGCGGTTGGATTGGTGAATGCAGCCCAGGGATACACAACCACTGTGCGATGGGATACCGAACACCTCCCCGGCTGCCTGCTGTGGATCTCAAACGGAGGGCGCGATGCCTATCCCTGGAACGGGCGGGTTCAGGCACTTGGGGTTGAACCGGTGGCCTCTGCCTTCGATCTTGGCATGGCGCACAGTCTTGCACACGATACACCCCTCGCCCGGCATGGTTTGCAAACATCAATTTCTGTTCTTCCCGGCACACCATTTGCTTGCAAATACACGATTCTGATCACACCAAATTGACCCGAACTGCATAATTGGCCAGTCCCATTGCCCTCTCATTCGAGCATAACCGCATTGAAAGATATCCGGAGTCACTGCCGCCAACGCCGCCATCGGACACAACCCAGACGATGGCAATGAACCCGACTGCTGTTTCCGGATGATATTGAATCTCTGAATCAGGATGGCGTTGCTTCCGCCTCAAGGCGGGCAGATCGCCTGCAAGTCTCCATGAGAGGGACGCCCGTGCGTGCGCCAGGGCCGGAAGATCAGCAGACGGGAGGAGGGGATGAGCCTGCCCCACCCGGGAGGAGGTCCGGTCCCGTGATCTCCCCAGCCCCAATCATCACTTCTGGTGGGCCATGTCGCAGCCATTCGGGCCCAGGCTGCATCAAACCGGGCCAGGCTTGAGGAGTTGCCGCAGGGCGAGGACGCCCCCAAAGTGACCTCTGGATCATAAACATCAGGGGGCTTCGTGCACACGCCGACGAGTGTTCTGCTGGCTGCCTCAAGCTGATCCAACTCCGGCTGATCAACCACTGGATTGGAACTCCGGCATTCCGGAGTTGCAGAAGACAGGCATCATCATTGAAGGAAAGCAGTGACCGGATATTCGTGATTGCCATGGTCGCGCCGTCCTCGCCCATGAACGCCATGCCTGCCGGCGATCATGCAGTGGACACCAGGCCGCCGATGATGTTCACAGATAACCGCTACGGATCCTCACAGCATAACCTACACCCACCTCTTGCCCAGGAAGCATCG
>JAPOSK010000387.1 GCA_026709725.1 Paracoccaceae bacterium
TTCTGGGCAAGTTTCAGCGTTCAAACCAGAACACATGCATCAACCAGCGCCCCCTGGTCAACATCGGCGATGACATTGCGGCGGGTGAGGTGATTGCCGACGGGCCATCGACTGAACTTGGCGAGCTGGCACTCGGCCGCAATGCGCTGGTCGCCTTTATGCCCTGGAACGGGTACAACTACGAAGATTCGATCCTTGTGTCGGAAAGACTGGTCCGTGACGATGTCTTTACCTCCGTCCACATCGAGGAATACACGGTTACGGCAAGGGATACGAAACTCGGCCCTGACACCATCACGCGCGATATTCCCAATGTCGGAGAGGAAGCCCTGCGGCATCTTGATGAAGCCGGAATTGCCTATATCGGAGCCGAGGTTGACAGTGGCGATATTCTGGTTGGCAAGATTACACCGAAGAGTGAATCGCCAATGTCTCCGGAAGAGAAACTCCTGCGGGCGATCTTTGGTGAAAAAGCTGCCGATGTCCGTGACACCTCATTGCGCCTGCCGCCGGGCGACTTCGGCACTGTGGTTGATGTCCGGGTCTTTAATCGACATGGCGTTCCCAAGGATGAGCGCTCCATGCAGATTGAGCGAGACGCCATTGCCAGGCTTGAGCGCGAGTATGAGGACGAGAGGAACACCCTGCGCCAGAGCATTTATGGGCGATTGCGTGACCATGTGGTCAGAAAGAAGGCGATCAGCGGACCAAAGCCCATCCAGGCCGGAAAAATGGTCACGGATGCCATGCTCGACAGGATTGACCCGCATCTGTGGTGGGATATCGCTCTCAAGGATGATGTCGCCGCGCGGGCCAGCGAGACACTCAATGCACGCTTCAGGAATCTGATGGGAGCACTGGAGGAACGCTTCAGGAACAAAATTGAGAAAATCCGCCGGGCTGATGATCTGCCCCCCGGTGTCCTCAAGATCGTCAAGGTCTATGTTGCCGTCAAGCGCAAACTCCAGCCCGGCGACAAAATGGCAGGCCGCCATGGAAACAAGGGTGTCGTCTCCAAGGTTGTCCCCATGGAAGACATGCCGTTCCTGGAAGATGGAACACCCGTTGACATTCTGCTCAACCCTCTGGGTGTGCCATCACGGATGAATGTCGGACAAATCCTTGAGACGCATATGGGTCTGGCATCGCTCGGTCTTGGCAGGATCGTCAACGATGCCCTGCAGGCCTATGATGCGGGCGGGGATGCCGCGCCCGATGATGTTCGACAGGCTCTCAGGGTTGCCTATGAGGATGACCCGGAGTACCTGTCCAGACTCGGGACCATGACGGATGACGAGATCATCGTCGCGGCCCGCGGTGTTCGCAACGGGATTCCCATCGCCTCACCGGTCTTCGATGGTGCGACCGAGGCCGATATTGACCGGGCGCTGGAACGCGCAGGATTTGATAAATCCGGTCAGGTTGTTCTCTACGATGGTATGACAGGTGAAGCCTTTGCCCGCCCCGTTACGATCGGAGCCAAGTATATGCAGAAGCTTCATCATCTTGTCGATGACAAGATCCATGCACGATCAACCGGCCCCTACAGCCTTGTGACCCAGCAGCCGCTCGGCGGAAAATCCCAGTTTGGCGGTCAACGGTTTGGTGAGATGGAGGTCTGGGCTCTTGAAGCGTATGGTGCTGCGCATATCCTGCAGGAAATGCTCACCGTCAAATCCGATGATGCGCTGGGCCGAACCAAGGTCTATGACGCCATCGTCAAGAATGAAACGGAATTCCGGCCCGGTCGACCGGAAAGCTTCAATGTTCTGCTCAAGGAAATCCGTGGTCTGGGATTGAACATGGAATGCCGTGCATCCCAGGAAACCCTAGCAATTGAGGACATAACTGATGAACTATGACGGTCCTTTCCCGTTCTTTCGAGGACATCGCCAGCCTGAGGTCTGTGATGAAATCAAGATTTCCCTGGCTTCGCCCGAAAAGATTCTGTCCTGGTCCTACGGTGAGGTAAAGAAACCGGAGACGATCAACTACCGTTCGTTCAAGCCGGAACGGGATGGGTTGTTCTGTGCCAAGATCTTTGGCCCAATCAAGGACTTTGAATGCCTGTGCGGCAAATACAAGCGCATGAAGAATCGGGGCATCACCTGCGAAAAATGTGGCGTCGAGGTGATTGAGCAGGCAGCGCGCCGCGAACGTATGGGGCATATCACACTCGCCGCCCCGGTTGCCCACATCTGGTTCCTCAAACTCCTGCCAAGTCGGATCGGGACGCTGCTTGACATGAAGCTCAAGGATGTTGAGAGCGTTCTCTATTTTGACCGGTTTGTTGTCATTGATCCCGGGTTTGTTGAGGACTTGAAGACCGGGGCGCTCCTTGATGAGGAGCAACTGCGAGAGGCCATTGAAACGCATGGTGAGCAGGAATTTACCTACGGGACCGGGGCCGAGGCGATCCAGACAATGCTCGAGGCCATCAACCTTGAGGCAGAAGAGGAACTCCTGCGCGAAGAGCTGACCACCACCAAAAGTCAGCAGAGAAGCAAGGATATCAAGAAACGCCTCAAACTGGTCATGGATTTTCTGGGGTCCGGCAACCGGCCGGAGTGGATGATTCTCAAGGTTCTGCCGGTGATTCCGCCCGAGTTGCGGCCCCTTGTTCCACTTGATGGCGGCAGATTTGCCACCTCCGATCTCAACGATCTCTACCGACGGGTCATCAATCGCAACAACCGGCTCAAGAAGCTCATTGAACTGAATGCCCCTGACATCATCCTGCGCAATGAAAAACGCATGCTGCAGGAATCCGTCGATGCGCTCTTTGATAATGGTCGACGTGGCAGGGAGATCACGAGCGCCACCAACAAACGCCCTCTCAAATCCCTGAGCCATATGCTCAAGGGCAAGCAGGGTCGCTTCCGTCAGAATCTGCTTGGCAAGCGCGTTGATTTTTCAGGCAGAACCGTCATCGTGACGGGACCTGAACTCAAATTGCACCAGTGCGGCCTTCCCAAGAAGATGGCCAAGGAGCTCTTCAAGCCCTTTATCATCTCCAAGCTTCAGCAGCGCGGGATCAGCACAACGGTCAAACATGCAAAGCGGGAGGTTGAGAAGGAATCGACCGTCGTGTGGGATATTCTCGATGAGGTTATTCGTGAACACCCTGTACTCCTGAATCGGGCGCCAACCCTGCACCGCCTGGGTATTCAGGCCTTTGAGCCGGTCCTTGTTGAGGGGAAGGCGATGCAATTGCATCCGCTCGTCTGCTCGGCTTTCAATGCCGATTTTGACGGAGACCAGATGGCGGTGCATGTTCCGCTCTCGCTTGATGCCCAGCTCGAATCCCGTGTCCTGATGATGTCAACGAACAACGTCCTCTCGCCTGCCAATGGAGAGCCGATCATTGTTCCATCGCAGGATATGATCCTTGGACTGTACTATGTCAGCCTGGCGCGCGACGGGATGCCTGGCGAGGGTCGGTGCTTCACATCGTTTGAGGAGGTCGAACATGCACTGACCTCCAAGGTCGTTCATTTGCACACGATCGTCCGTTTCCGGCTTGATCGGGACAGATATCCGGATCTTTCGGACAGGGAGAGGTGGAAGGAGACCACGCCCGGTCGCATCCTGCTGTCGGACCATTTGCCCGTCAATGAGAAGATTTCCTTCGATCTCATCAACCGGGAACTGGGCAAGAATGAAGTCCAGGAGGTCATCGACACGGTCTACCGTCACTGCGGACAGAAGGAATCGGTCATTTTCTGTGACCACATCATGGAAATCGGATTCCGCGAGTCCTGCAATGCCGGCATTTCGTTCAGCAAGAATGACATGCCTGTGCCGGACCGCAAGCAGCAGATCGTTGATGCGACACGAAGGACTGTCGCCCAGTTTGCCGATGATCACAACAATGGTTTCATGAGTGATCGGGAACGGTACAACAAGACGGTGGCGGCCTGGGCGGATTGTACCGATGAGATCCAGGAGTTGATGGAGAGTGAGATCAAGAGCCAGCATGTCGTCGATGGCAGGGAACAGGAACGAAACTCAATCTACATGATGATGCACTCGGGTGCCCGGGGCAAAAGGGACCAGATGAAGCAGCTTGCGGGGATGCGCGGTCTTATTGCCAAGGGTGACAGAAAGACGACGAACCGCAAAACGGAAGAAATTCTTGAGACACCCATCGTGTCGAACTTCAAGGAGGGGTTGAATGTCGCCGAGTATTTCAATCTGGCACGCGGCTCCCGCAAAGGTCTTACTGACACGGCACTGAAGACGGCTTTCGCCGGGTACTTCACCCGCCGCCTCGTGGATGTCGCTCAGGATTGTATCGTCCGCAGTGACGATTGCGGAACCCGGAAAGGCATTACGGTCAAACCCCTGATGATTGATGGCGTGCCCGTCATCGGTATTGCCGGTCGCATTGAGGGGCGTGTTCCGGCTGTGGATGTTCTGGACCCCGGGAGCGGCGAGACGCTCGCACCTGCAGGTGCGATGATTGATGGTCCGCTGGCGCGCAAAATCGCCCAGCACGGTGTCCAGCGTGTAACCCTGCGTTCACCCGTGACCTGCGAAGCGGATGAAGGAATTTGCGGTCAGTGCTATGGTCGTGATCTGGCGCGCGGGACCAAGGTGAATGTCGGTGAGGCCGTCGGGATTGTCGCGGCCCAGTCAATCGGAGAGCCTGGCACCCAGCTGACCATGCGATCCTTCCACACCGGAGGCCTTGGCCAGAAAACGTCGGAAAAGTACTTTGTCGAGGCCAGGTATGATGGCCGGGTCCAGTTTGAGGGCGCACAGACAATTGAGAGCCGGGATGGCAAAACCATCGTTGTCAGTCGCTCAATGCGGATCAATATCCTTGATGATCAGGATGGCCAGAAATCGACCGACAAGGTGCCCTATGGCTCGACCCTGCTCGTTGCTGATGGTCAGGCGATCAGCCACGACCAGCGCATGTGCGAATGGGATCCTTATGCAACGAGCGTCTTTGCCGAAAAGGGTGGCCTCATTCGTCACATTGATCTCATTCTGGGGACGACCATTACGGAGCGAACCAATCAGGAGACGGGATTCACCGAGAAGATCGTCAATGCCAAGGGCGGTGCCAGCAAGCCGGACCGCCTGATTCCGACCCGACAATCCTCCAACCGTTCCGATCTGAGTGGCCGCGTTTGGTTTGAAAATGCTGAACTCGCCAGAAACAGCAAGGGAAATCTGGTGGCCACCGGGTCCGGGATGCTGATGGTTATCGTCAATGGACATGGCCAGGAGATTGTCACACACAATATACCCGTTCGAGCTGTCCTCAAGGTCGACAATGGCCAGCTCGTGATGAGCGGTGACCTGCTTTATGACTATGCGGATGGTGACAATGACCTGACTCCTGTGACCGGCATGACCGGTGAAGGAGATGCCAAGGCCTTTGACTGGCGTGATCGCAAGGCTCTCAAGCCAGCGATTGTCATCGTGGATCCGCTGACGGGTGACCCTGTCCGCAACGAGAGCGGAAATCCGATGGTTCACGAACTGACAAATGATGCCACGATTCGGATCAATGAAGGCGACAGTGTCAATCCCGGCGATGAGATCGTTCGCATTCCCGTTCGCGTGATCAAGACACGGGATATCACCACGGGCGGCCTGCGGAGGGTTGAAGAGTTGTTCGAGGCCCGCAACCCCAAGGATGAGGCGGTCATGACCGAAGTCGATGGAATTGTGTCCTTTGGGCGGGAGTACAAGACCAAGCGGATTCTGAACATTATTGAACACAGTGACGGGGAGCCTGTCATTCTCAAGACGTACCGGGTGCCGAACGGGTTCCACCTGCCGGTGCAGGAGGGTGACAAGGTTCGCCGGGGCGATCTCCTGGTCGATGGGTCGCCAAAACCCCAGAACATACTCGACTCGAAGGGTATAGACGCTCTCACCAATTTCATGATCGACGAGGTGCAGAGTGTCTATGAATCAGCCGGAGCACGAATCAACAACAAGCATATTGAAGTGATCCTGCGCCAGATGCTCCAGAAGGAGCAGGTCGTCGACCCGGGTGATACCGTATTCATGGAAGGCGACAATGTCGACAGAACGGAAATTGAGGAAACCAACCGGGCTGCCCGCGAGCGCGGTCTGCGCGAAGCCCGGTCGGTGCCGGTGATCCTCGGCATCAGCAAGGCGGCCCTTGGAACGAAATCATTCATCTCAGCGGCCAGTTTCCAGGAGACGACCAGGGTTCTGACCGACGCAGCTGTCCAGGGGCGGGTGGACAAGCTGAAGGGCCTGAAAGAAAGCGTTATTGTCGGCAAGCTGATTCCGGCCGGAACCGGGCAGTCAGCCGCCGTGTACAAGCGTCTGGCGGCTGAACGCGATGAGGTGATTCGTCTTGAAAAAGAGCAACAGCGCCTCGCTCTTGTCGGTGGTGATGACGGGATGGCTGATCTCGATGAGGACACACCGGATGTCAGCATGGAGATGGACGATGACATGTCTCTCGCCGACGCCCTGTTCGGGTCAGGTGATTCGGATACATCCACGCCTGATATGCCGGGCGATTGGGATGACATGGCCGGCGATGGCCCGGACCCCGACTCCGGGACGGACGAGGACTGACAGGACGATGGTTTTCCTGCGATGAGCCTGATCACGGAGGCCGCCTGCCCCGTCATTGAATCGATGGGCAAGGGAACTTCATCCCTGCCCGTGCATCGTCCGTAGCGGGTCGCCAGTCCACAGGTCCCTGCTCGCCGTTGCAGCTTTCCTGGAAAAGAGGAGGGGTGGTGGATGTCAGCACAAGATTTCAGAACTGCTGCAGGGTCGTGCCGGATGCGCCCGTGCGTGAACAGACCAGGAGATATCATGGCCAACGGTGATCATGGCCAGGGGTTGTGAGAGCCGGGGGGTCATGATCATCAGGGGGGAATTGCCACGGCGGCGAACCCGGCAGTCCTGCGCCCCTCCATCCGCATCCGGGACGGGCTGTCACCGGATCACGGTCAAGCGCAGCCCGCAGCCTGTCCACTTCCGGGTCCCGGACAGATCCCCGGGGATCATCACAGAGGAAGGGCCGGGACCGGGCACGGCCCTATCGACAACACACACCTGACTCCCCTCTGATCTCATGCCATACCGTTCCGCATCATGCAGATCGGAATGCAACAGAGATCAGCAGAGACGGCGGACGGGTTAAGAGTGTCTTGTCGATCGGTGGGGGGTCCCCTGGGGTGGCGACCTCTTTTGTCCTGGCAAGGGGTGATGTGGATTGCGGGTGTGTCATCGGAGTGCTCCTGTGTTGTCCTCCGTATGGAGGGTTTTTTTGATGGGGAGCACTCGACCCTGTTCCGGCTCACAAGCCCAGGGAATTCACCGTACAGATCGGGGGGATTCATCGCCCGGGAGGCGGCATGGATCGGTGCTGCTGCGAGACATTCGGGAAACGGGGCTGATGCATCGCCAGATCGCTGATCGGGGCGCAATGCGATTTTGGCGGATCACCTGCTATCAGGGACATGCAGATTTCCGAGTCAGCCATACGAGGATCACACCCGGCGCAGCCCCGGATTCCTTTCACATATACGGACGGGCTGCGGATTTCCGGATTGATGCTTTTTCGTCAGAGGAGACGGTACGACTGGCCCGGCATCTGGAGATCGGTGGGGTCGGCCGTTATCCGGCGCCCCATTTCACGCATATTGACTCAGGGCGCGTCCGCACATGGCAGGGATGAGGCGACAGATTGTCATCAATCGACAGATGAAGGTGGTCGGAACGGATTTGGAAGATCAAAACGGGTCGTAGGAGTCGTTTCCGTTGTCTGTCTTGCGATTGGATGCGGCCGCTTTCGGCTTTGAGGGTTGGTGTGTGTCATCCCGAATGTTTGATTGAGCCTCTCTTTTCAGATCATCAGTTGAAACTGGCTGGAAAGATTGAAACGTCGATTGGATTCGCTCTGCTGCTTTATCCCGCCAATCGAGATTGTGGACAGTCTCATCCGCGGTCTCACCATCCAGAAACCGGGAGAGCTGCGTACGAAAATGCGGTGCATTCATTAGGCTGTGCACCCACATATCGACAGGACCGCCCGGATCCGCCATGCGGACCGGAAGCCATCAGGCGGGAACACCCTCATGCGCGGACACCGTCACGACATGACCCCATGAC
>JAPOSK010000286.1 GCA_026709725.1 Paracoccaceae bacterium
TGACCAACACGGTCACAACGGATGTTGCGGCAACTGTCGGTCAGATCCGGGAATGCGCGGCCGCTGGCGCCGAAATCATCCGGGTTTCCGTTCCGGACAGGGAATCGTCCAGGGCAATGGTTGAGATTGTCCGGGAAAGCCCGGTTCCGATCGTTGCCGATATTCATTTTCACTACAGGCGGGCGATTGAGTCAGCGGATGCCGGGGCTGCCTGCATCCGGATCAATCCGGGCAACATTGGCAGCGAGGATCGCGTCAGGGATGTGATTGCAGCGGTTCGCGCAAATGGCTGCAGCATGCGCATTGGGGTCAATGCCGGCAGTCTTGAGAAACGCCTTCTTGAAAAATATCGTGAGCCGTGCCCGGAAGCGATGATCGAGTCAGGATTGGGGCATATCCGAATTCTTGAGAAATACGATTTTCATGACTTCAAGATCAGCTGCAAGGCATCTGATGTATTTTTGGCAGCAGCGGCCTATCGGGGCCTGGCAGAGAAAACCGACGCCCCCATCCACCTTGGGATCACTGAAGCCGGTCCCCAGTTTCCAGGGACGATCAAATCAGCCATCGGGCTTGGCAGTCTGCTCTGGTCAGGGATCGGTGACACGCTTCGTGTCAGCCTCGCCGCCGACCCGGTCAAGGAAGTCAAGGCCGGTTCGGAGATCCTGAAGTCCCTTGGCCTGCGCGCTCGCGGTGTCACGATTGTCGCCTGCCCAAGCTGTGCCCGTCAGGGATTTGACGTCATCAAAACTGTGGGGATTCTTGAGGAAAAACTGGCTCATATCCAGACGCCGATGACGCTCTCGATCATTGGCTGTGTCGTCAACGGGCCGGGCGAGGCACTGATGACCGATGTCGGCTTCACGGGGGGCGGCAAGGATTCCGGCATGGTGTACCTGGCCGGGCAGACCTCTCATAAGCTCTCCAATACGGAGATGATCGATGAGATTGTCTCGCTCGTGACGGAAAAGGCTGCCATGATCGAACGTGAAGGCGCGGCATGCGGCGGTCCGGCAGCGTGAAGCCCGGTTGGAGCCGGACTGAAGCAGCAGCCCGCACCCGGTGACCGCGGCCACCATCACCCATGGATAATGATGCCCTCTTCGGGGCACTCCGGCATCGGCTTGCGTGAAGGTTTGGGCATGCTTGATCAACAGAAGATGGATCAGATACGGCACCGGTGCAGTGAAATCGAAGCCAGGATGGCAATGAAGGAGCATGTTGCAGAGATTGCCGCCTTGTCACGTGAATACAACCGTCTGATGCCGATCGTCGACAGGATCAATCAGCTGGAGCGCATTCGCTCCGATATTGAGTCGGTCCGGGAAATGCTGGGGAGCCCCGAGCTCAGGGAAATGGCGCAGGAGGAGATCGCGGTGCTGGCCGGTCGGCAATCGGCCTGTGAGGACGCGCTGACAGACTTGTTGCTGGCGGACGATCCCGATAACCAGCGCTCGGTTGTCCTCGAGATCCGGGCGGGGACAGGCGGCGAGGAGGCCGCGTTGTTTTCCAGTGATCTCTACGCCATGTATGAGCGGTATTGTGCACTCCGCACATGGAAATTCCGACCGCTTGATGCCAGTGAAACTGCCCTTGGCGGGTTCCGGGAGGTTGTTGTCATTGTTGAGGGGCAGGGTGCCTACCATCGTTTGAAATATGAATCGGGCGTGCACCGTGTTCAACGTGTTCCGGAAACGGAATCGGGGGGCAGGATTCATACATCCGCAGCAACCGTTGCGGTTCTCCCCCAGGCCGAGGATGTGGATGTCAGGATCAGGCCGGAGGACATCAGGGTTGAGACAATGCGTGCAAGTGGTGCCGGGGGGCAGCATGTCAATACAACAGATTCGGCGGTCCGGATTACCCATATACCGACAGGGATCACGGTTTTGTCTTCGGAAAAATCGCAGCACCGCAACCGTGCGCAGGCCATGACAGTGCTCCGGTCGCGGCTCTACCGGCAAAAGGCCGAGGAAGCAGCATCGGAACGGGCCGCTGACCGTAAAATGCAGGTTGGAAGTGGTGATCGCTCCGAGAGGGTCCGGACCTATAATTTTCCCCAGGGCCGACTGACCGACCACCGGATCAACCTGACACTCTATAAGCTTGAGCAGGTGCTGCAGGGGAATCTTGATGAGATTATCGATGCCCTGATTGCCGATGAACGCATGCGGGCGCTCGCAAGGACATGAGGGCTGATCCCGGGCAGGGCCTTCTGGCAGGAGGCAGCAGGCGGCTCCGGAGAGAGAATATCGAGAATCCGGAGCGGGATGCATGGCATCTCTGGCAGCACGCATCGGGGAGCGGGGATGCGGACGCAAATCCCGGGGTCAGTCCGAATCCTGAAGTCAGTTACTGGCGGGCCATCACGCGACGTTGTCAGAACGTTCCGCTGGCCCATATCACCGGAAGACGGTCTTTTTACGATCTTGAGTTCCTCACCTCACCCGATGCGCTGATCCCGCGACCGGATTCTGAGGCTGTGGTGCGGCTGGCTTGCAGGATTCCGGCAAAAACCATACTTGATGTGGGGACCGGAACCGGTTGTCTTCTGCTCTCGATCCTTGCCAACTCACCCGGGTCCCATGGAACCGGCACGGATATCTGTCCACGGGCTCTTGCAGTCGCAAGGGCCAACGGCCATCGGCTGAATCTTGCCGATCGATGCCGTTTTTTCATCTCGGACTGGTTGAAGAGTGACCGGCTTGCCTGCTATGACTTGATTTTATCGAATCCGCCCTATATAAGCGAAGATGACTACCGGAACCTGTCTCTTGAAGTCCGCGAGCACGAACCCCGACACGCTTTGACCTTCGGAAGGAATGGCACCGAAGCCTATGAGAGGATCGCATCCCAAGCAGTGGAGCACCTGCGGCCAGGGGGTTGGCTCCTGTTCGAAATCGGGTATGGGCAATTCAGTCCTGTCCGCACAATTCTGCAGGCACATGGATTGACCATTCAAATGATAGAGCGGGATCTTGATGATCGTATTCGTGTCATTGCCGCCCGATCTTCATGATTCCTGACCCTCAGCGCCCCGAACATCACCAGACTTTCAGGCATTTATGACAGTACAGAAAAACAATGAAACCGTGTTTCCGGGGTGGAACCGGTTGATCCTCACAGAATGCAGGTCCCGCTCTGCAGTCCCGGACCGGGAATTGCATGGCAGGCGACCGCATGATGACAAGAGAGCATGCAAGGGCATGAAACCACATGAAGGGAGTGGAAAGTGATGCGCAACAACAACAGAAACCGCCGTCAGGGCAACCGCCGGACTGGTGGCGGTGTCAACAGGGTTCTGGAGAGCACCGGACCCGATGGCAAGGTTCGCGGCAACTCGCAGCAGATTATCGAAAAATACATGGCCTTTTCCCGTGATGCACTCCTGAGCGGTGACCGGATTGTTGCGGAAAACTACTCCCAGCACGCTGAGCATTACATTCGGCTCTACAGCCAGCAGAAAGAAAGTGAAGCCCAGCGTTCGGCCCAGCACACCGCCCGTCATGCCGGTAACGGATCGGGAAATCAGTCACGCCCCGCAAGGTTCAACCGGGACGGCAATGCTGACAGCCCTGAAGTCCCGCCATCCGATGGGCACCGAAGAGAGGTTCCCCAGGAGAGTCAGCCTGTCGCCACCGCGTCCTGACTTGCACGATTCGACCAACGGAACAGGACGGTCTGCCAAAACAGAATCCGGCACGCCGGCAATCGAAATCTCCGCCCTTGATATTCTGAGTCACTGATTCCCGTTTCCTGACCCCGTCAGGGCAGAGGATCTGCCGGCGGTGGGGATGGGCTCTGTCCGATGATGATACGGCAGGGGTGCCGGTATCGGCAATCTGTCAGCGGGTCTGCCGGTCATCATCCGGGATGATCGTCGGCGGTCTCCCGGCAGCATGAGCGTGACGCGCGATATGGCAATACGCCTCAATATCCAGATCTTGTGCCCTGCAGGACGGATCGAGCCCCAATGCGGTGAGTTCGCCCGCCGGGTCGGCAAAGAGGTGTCGTAAACTGGACCGAATCATTTTTCTTCGCTGCTGGAATGCAAGACGGGTGACCTCGACAAGCGCCGGCAGCATGGATGGAGGGATCGGTTCGTCGCCCGGTGTGATTCTGACAACGGTCGAACTGACCGCAGGCATGGGTGTGAATGCGTCCGGTGGCAGAGTCATCGGGCTCGTGACCTGCGCGCGGAGCTGGGCCAGCACCGAAAGGCGCCCATAGAGGCTGCTGGCTGGCGGCGCCATCAGACGTCCGGCGACTTCCCGCTGCAGCGTGATGACAAGACTCTGCCACGCAGGCGGCCATGCGGGCGATGACAGCCAGTGTATCAGAAAACGCGTGGCCACATTGTAGGGAAGGTTTGCAACAACATGATGGGGCACGGCAAGGGTGTTTTCCTGACAGAACTGTAACCCGTCAGTCGTATGAAAGGCAAATCGTGGACCGTAGGCTGCGGCAAGCAGTGCAAGAGCAGGGGCAAATCGCCTGTCAATCTCCACCGCCACGATCATTGCCGCGTCTGTTTCCAGCAGGGCCCGGGTCAATCCGCCCGGACCGGCACCAATCTCAAGGACAACATCGCCTGCGGTAAGCGCTGCCTGGCGTGCAATCTTGCGATTGAGATTCATATCAAGGATGTAGTTCTGGCCAAGGGATTTGCGGGCCGTGAGCTGGTGGAGCGCAATCACATCACGCAATGGGGGCAGGTCAGGGATCATCACGCCATCTGTCGGTTCTGTCCAATTCTGCCTGCCAGTCGAATTGAGTGAATGAGCGGGCCCGGATGTGCTCTGCCGGTCCCGGCAAGATCAAGGGCCGTCCCGTGACCGGGGGAGGTGCGGACAATCGGCAGGCCAAGTGTCACATTGACCGTATCATCGGCATCAAGAGTCTTGACCGGAATCAGGGCCTGGTCGTGATACATGCAGAGCACGGCATCGAATGCTTTCCGATGCCGATATGCAAAGATCGAATCTGCGGGCAGTGGCCCCAGCACCGAGAGGCCCTCTGCCGAAAGGCGGGCGATCACCGGGGCAATGATCCTGTCCTCCTCCACACCAAGTGCACCCGATTCGCCGGCATGCGGGTTCAGGCCCGTCACACCGATGCAGGGATTCCTGATCATGAAATCGCTCTGCATGGCACGAAACAGGATCCGGATGACCGTCTCGATCCTGTCTTCGAGAATCTGATCCGGGACCGCACGCAGCGCCATATGGGTTGTGACTGTTGCGACCCTGAGTGCCGCATTGGTCATCAGCATGACCGGGAGAGGGCATCCTGTCTGTGCCGCCAGCCACTCAGTATGTCCGGGGGCGGGGGCGCTGCTGCCGAGAAAGACGGATTTTGGGGCAGGGTTTGTGCTGATGCCGGCAACCCGTCCGGCAAGCGCCCATGCCGTCGCCAGTTCAAGGGCATGCAGGATTCCGGGAAAGTGATGCGGATTCGACATCCCCTGTCTGGCAGGACTGCCAAATGCAACATGTACAAGCGGCAGACCGTGCAGGGCAGCCGCACAGGCCTCTTCCGGTGCCCCGATTTCAATGATCGGCACCCCACCGGCGACAGCGGCAACATGCTGACGATCAGCAAGCATGACGAAAGGTGTCCGGGCACCGAGGGCCGCATAGGCACGGACTGTCAGTTCGAGGCCGACGCCACCCGGGTCACCGGATGTGACGGCAACGGGTCCCGTCCTGTCCTTCTGCATCTAATTCCATCTGATAATGGCATCGGCACGCAACCGGGAAAGATAGGCGTTCCCGGATTCGTTCAACCATTGCTGGCGGAAGGAATTGATGGCCTGTTCCTGATCGTCTTCCGGCAGGTAGTCACGCTGGCAGAGCATGACAATCATCTGTTCCGGTCCTTCGGAGATGATTGCGGCCTCGCCGGCATCAAGGGCCCTGATGGTTTCGGCAAGATCGGAAGGGAGTTGCGCAACAGTCTCATGGAACGTGTAGTCAAGTCCATCGATTGACGCACTCTGCTGCTCAAGATCCCTGCAGGTCTTGACCTCAAGCAGGGTCTCCCGTGCCAAAGTCGCCGCCGGACCGGCTCCCGGTCCAATCCGGACAGTCGCATAACTGGTCCCGCGCAAAACGTTTCCATCAACCCGGGTCTCCCTTCCATGCACGTAAAACATGATGACGTTGCCATTGATGATCACCGGACGGGTCATCGAACCCGCACCAACGCCGCGCAGGGCACCCTGGACATTGCCGGGGAGGCCGGCTTCGGGCAGCCAGCCAATCGAGCCGCCATTGACTTTTGATGGTGACAGCGAAAAGGCTTCAACGGCCTCACGGAACGCGGCAAGTGATCTGATATTTTGACGGACCTCCCGGGCGAAGTCCAGACCCCGCTGCTGATCATCTGCACCGACCGAGATGACGATTTCCGACAGATCGATCAATGTCGTCGACTGCCCCGGATTGAATTCGGCATGCTGATTGACGTCATCAGCATCCAGCAGTGATGCCCATGCACCAAACCGGGCTGCCTTGACATCCTCCCAGATGATATTGGCCCGTGCATATTCACGAAACACATCCCGGCTGATCCCGGCATTGCGAAGATCGGCGTACAATGCGGCCGCAGAGCCGGTCCGGGCCTCGGCATAGGCTTCAATTCGCTGGTTCAGAACGCTGGCCGGCAGACGGATATCAAGGCGCGCTGCTTCCTGCAGATACAGCCGCTCATCAATCAGCTGCTCAACCGCATCGTCCCGTGTCCGGATGGGAAGATCAAGCAGCCGTGCAATGCGAAGGCGTTGATCAATCTCATAATTGCTGATGGCCTGACCGTTGACAGACAGTGCTGTACTGAAAAGGTCGGTCTGTGCCGGGATGGGTATCGCCGGCACAAGACACAATGTCAGGCCTGCGATCAACCGATGCCATTTCATTTGCGCATGTCTCCGCTATCGACAGATTTCCTGACCATTCGCCGTCATGGAACTGAATCCGCCGAGCCTGAATGTCAGGGCGGCTTCAAGATCATTCTCCCGTGCGCTCGCCCGGTAGGCTGTTCGTTCGAGGTCAATCCTGAACTCGGCACATTGATGTCGATATACCAGATTTATACCGGATTCGACAGCCGATTCATTCTCGCTTCCGACCGAATGACTGGCACCGAGTGCAATCCTGTCCGTCAGATTTCTCTCGGCGGATGCCGTATATCCCCAGAATCCCCTGTGGTGAATGGTTGGTCGCAGCCATGCCAGCATGATTGAGGCCGCATGCCGCCTGTCCATGTAGTCAAGCAAACTCTGTGCCGACCGTACCCGCTTTTCCCTGCCAACGTGAACCGTCTGGCTCACGCTCAAACCATTCCCTGATCGATATGCTGCGCTGGCGACATAATCCATCCGGCCAAGAAAGTCAGGATCGTAGTCGACAATATCCGTCTCATCGTTTGCCCCGGAGGAACGCATGCCATTCATCGGTGGAGTCAGTTCGTTTGCAATGGCATCCCTGTCATACTCCCGACGATAGACTGTCCCAAAGGCCAGTTCATAAGAAGCCTTGCCATCAAGATATCCGCCGAGCTTGAGACCGAGATTGGCCCTCAGACCGCGCTCGTGAAGACTGTCATTGGCAAAGCGATCATCCGCGCGGATGTTGCCCTGATCAAGAACCACTGCTGCCCGCGGAAGCGCAGGGAGCGCAGGGAGCGCAACCGGACGATCCCTAGCATAGACCAGTTGCAAAAAGGGCTCAAGGGTCCGCGCCTGACGGTTTGTGGTCTGGACCAGGGGCAGGCTGAGATCAACTGCAACCACGCGATCACTGAGGTTGGCTCTTTTCGGGATCCCGCGCTCTCTGTATCTGCCTTCTGTCCAGCGTAAGCGATCCACGGTTCCCAGCATGCTGAATCGCGCGACAAGGCCGCTTGACAGGGTGATCCGGCGTGACAGCGCACCACTCAACCCATAGTGCTGTGTGACGAGTTCCGGCACCGGGTCGACCGGACCGGTATCACCATTGTTCATGCCGCCCTCCCCGGGCTCCGGTCCGGGCGCCGGCGCACGCAGGTCAGGGTCCTCAATCCTGGATTCCCGGCCCCACCCCCTGAATGCGAGGTCGAAGCCGGCAGTTGAGGTATGATGA
>JAPOSK010000574.1:0-4829 GCA_026709725.1 Paracoccaceae bacterium
CAAGGATGGCTGATTCGAGCCGTCAGCAGTCTTGGCACTTAGGTATATAATCCCCAAGACAAAATACAACCGAGTGAGGATGAATAACTCGACGATGGAACATGTTAAAGCGGCTTTGACCTCAAAGGCCTGGCCATTTGCCGAGGCCCGCCGTCTGCACCAGAAATACAGCAAAAAACCGCCAGCCAAGGGTTATGTTCTCTTTCAGACTGGTTACGGTCCCTCCGGTCTGCCCCACATCGGAACATTTGGTGAAGTTGTCCGGACGACCATGGTTCGCGATGCCTTTGCACGGCTCTCGGACATTCCAACCAAGCTCGTCTGCTTTTCAGACGATCTTGATGGCCTGAGGAAAGTGCCGGAGAATGTCCCGGACCGGGAGAGTCTGCAACAGGATCTGGGTCTTCCCCTGACCCGTGTGCGTGATCCATTCGGTACCCATGCGAGTTTTGCAGCCCACAACAATGCGAAATTGTGTGAGTTCCTGGATGGATTTGCAATTGATTACGAGTTCGTTTCAGCCACGGACATGTACACATCCGGCCGGTTTGATGCGATGCTCATGCGCGCCCTTGAAGAGTATGAACGCATCATGGCCACTGTGTTGCCAACCCTGGGTGGGGTTGCAAAGGACCGGCCCGATACATACGCGCCCTTCCTGCCAATCAGCAAAATAACGGGCCAGGTGTTACAGGTCCCGATTCTGAGCCGTGATCCGGAAAATGGCACAATCACCTATCAGGAGACCGACGGCACCATCACGGAAACACGGGTCACCGGCGGCAACGTGAAGATGCAATGGAAAGCTGACTGGGCCATGCGGTGGGCGGCACTTGGTGTCGATTATGAAATGTATGGCAAGGATCTCATTCCTTCAGCCAGTCTTGCCAAAAAACTCTGCCGCATACTCGGCGAGACGCCGCCTGTCGATATGTTCTATGAGCTGTTTCTCGATGAGCATGGACGGAAAATATCCAAATCCCGTGGCACGGAATCCTTTTCCATGGAGGCCTGGCTTGCCTACGCAAGCCCCGAATCATTAAGCCTCTTTATGTATCAGAAGCCGGGGACCGCCAAGCGTCTCTACTTTGATATCCTGCCCCGCACCGTGGATGACTACCATCGTCATCTCAAAGCATTCCCCGGTCAGGATCTGCCCGCCCGGATGAACAATCCTGTGTGGCATATTCACAATGGCACTCCTCCCGAGTCGGGCATGACAGTGCCTTATTCACTGCTTCTCAATCTTGTCGATGCTGCCGGTGGAGCCAC
Organism: Paracoccaceae bacterium; assembly: GCA_026709725.1. Taxonomy (GTDB): domain Bacteria; phylum Pseudomonadota; class Alphaproteobacteria; order Rhodobacterales; family Rhodobacteraceae; genus MPNP01. The sequence goes on from JAPOSK010000574.1 coordinate 1,273, forward strand.
CAGTGATGTGATCTGGGGGATGATTGATCGCTATCAACCTGACAGGGCCGGCGTGCGAAATCCGGATCTTGTCGCTGCCGTCGAGGGCGCAGGTCGCTATTTTCAGGACCATATCGTGCCAAAACGCTCATTCCGTGCCCCATGCCCCAAAGAGCGGGCGGCTCTCAAGGATCTTGTTGACCGGTTGCATGATCCGGCATGTCCAACAGAGCCCGATGAATTGCAGCGACTCCTTTATTCCATTGGTCGCATACACCAGTTCGATCCCATGCGGGACTGGTTCCGTTGCATTTACGAGGTCGTATTCGGCACCAGTCAGGGGCCAAGATTTGGCAGTTTTATTTCCCTCTTCGGCCCCTGCGAAACCGCCAGACTCATCTCCGGAAAGATTTCCTCAACATAGCACCCGGCCTGCACCACCCGTGACCGTCCACACCCTCCGGGAGCATGTTGGAAACCATCCCGGATACAGCCTTTGCGTCATGGGACGGTAAGGCGATGGGGCAGCGTAAACATTGATCCATTTGACCGCACCTGATTTCTGTGAACGCCGCAAACGCCCCGCATATTCACATCCAATGGGGCCGGGATTCGGTTTGTCCAGGATGTTGGCCGTGCTTCCCTCCAGGAATTGCAATCCAGAAAGCATGGAGAAAGACCGGGTGCTGTTAACGGACCCGGCAGGCAATGGCGCCGGGGTTCAGGACAGCCAGAGGCCAAGGGTCGTCACAGCGAGACCAAACATTCCAGCGATAGCCAGAAGAAGCCGGGTTTCGCGCTTGGCCATGTCTTCGCGTATCTTGGCGAAACTGACATCATTCCTGGCCATGTCTTCGCGTATCTTGGCATCGTTCCTGGCCATGTCTTCCCGTACTCTGGCGAAGCTGATGTCAATCCTCGCCAGACTGGCATCAATTCGTGATTCCATCGCTTCGTTCTCCCCACGAATGGCTTTCAACTCGCCTTTGAGTTCGGCAATCGCCAGTGTGTTCATGTCTCCATCGTTCATGAATTTCCCATACCTCGATTACCGTTCCAGATCAAGGCAGAATCCGCATAAGGCCCCAATCACCACCCTCATTGTCCAAATCCGCCGCCAGGGCCATCCCTCCCGGATTCCCACTCCGTTCCGCGCTGTAATCCGCCATCCAGGACCGCACCCCCGGGCTGGCGCGCGGGATTCTCATACCCGCCAGGGGTGACGGGGTACGGGGCATCCATTTCCACCGGTTCCGGGGCCGGTCAGGGACCTTGAAGCAATTCGGGGGATCGCGCCTGCCCCCGGGAAGGGGCAACGCCCCCCATTGATGATGACACCCGGAGGGGCCCGTGGGCGTGATGGCCCGGTCTTCGAATGGGATGGTGAAAGGACATGCGGTTCTCTATGGCAGTGCATTCACCCGATGGGTGATCCCGGGCTTTCATGAATCGGCACCATGACGGGTGCCGATTCGGGATTGATCGGGTTTTTCTCTGTTTTTGATCGCTGATGGGGGATAAGAGCCCGGAAATCAACGTGTCCCAGTTCTGGGAAGGCCATCACGTGTTTTCGTCACAGCACAACAGCCCTGCCTTGCGGGGGATGGAACAGAATGCATGTCCGGGCAATTTGTCGATCATGACTTCCTGTCAATGGGGTTTGCCCTTCCTGTCCTGTCTCGTGCCGGGGCGTCCGCGCCTGGACCGACCGCCGGCATCAATGGCCGACTCGACCATTTTTCCGACATCGCTCTGTCGGGCAAGGGGATCATCGGCAATGACCATCTCGACAGTCTCAAGCCGTCGGATCTCATCCCGCAAGCGGGCGGCTTCCTCGAATTCGAGATCGGTTGCCGCAGCCAGCATCCGCTTCCTGAGTTCCTTGAGATGGGAAGCGAGGTTATCGCCGATGTGTTCAGTGTCCACGATAGCGGTCACTCGTGCCTGATCCGTGTCGGCATCATAGACGCCGGCAAAGGCATCCGAGATGTTCTTGCGGACAGTCCGGGCCTTGATCCCGTGCCTGCGGTTGTAGTCGATCTGCTTCTGCTTGCGTCGGTTGGTTTCATCAATGGCGGCCTGCATGGATCGGGTGATGGTATCGGCATAGAGAATCGCCCTGCCGTCAAAATTCCTTGAAGCGCGTCCGATTGTCTGGATCAGGGACCTTTCGGATCGGAGGAAGCCCTCCTTGTCGGCATCCAGAATTGCCACCAGACCGCATTCCGGGATATCAAGACCCTCCCGGAGCAGATTGATCCCGATGAGCACATCAAATGCGCCGAGACGCAGGTCACGGAGAATTTCAATCCGTTCGAGTGTTTCAATATCTGAATGCAGGTAGCGAACCCGTACGCCCTGTTCATGCAGATATTCCGACAGGTCTTCAGCCATGCGCTTGGTCAGGGTTGTGACAAGCGTCCTGAGCCCGCGCAGGGTCACGTCCCGAATTTCAGCAAGCAGGTCATCAACCTGCGATTCAACAGGCCGGACGGAGACTTCGGGATCAAGGAGTCCGGTTGGGCGCACGATCTGCTCCACGAACACTCCCTCTGTCTGGGCCAGTTCCCAATCCCCCGGCGTGGCGGAAACATAGACTGTCTGAGGACGCATCGTCTCCCATTCCTCGAACTTCAGGGGGCGGTTATCGACACAGGATTGCAGGCGGAATCCATGCTCGGCAAGTGTTGATTTGCGGCGGTAATCCCCCCGATACATGGCCCCCAGCTGGGGCACGGTGACATGCGACTCATCAATGAACAGCAGAGCATTCTCGGGTATGTATTCAAAGAGGGTGGGGGGCGGCTGACCGGGCTCGCGACCGGTCAGATATCGGGAATAGTTCTCAATTCCGGCGCACCGTCCCGTAACCCTGATCATTTCAATGTCATAGCGGGTTCGCTGCTCCAGCCTCTGGGCTTCAAGGAGCTTGCCGGCCTCTTCCAGGGTCCTGACCCGTTCGTTGAGTTCCTTTTCGATATGTTTGGCAGCCTGAAGCAGGGTGGGGCGCGGTGTGATGTAATGGGAGTTGGCGTAGATCCTGACATGCTCCATTTCGGCCTCGATTGACCCCGTCAGCGGATCAAATTCCCAGATGTCCTCCACCTCGGAGCCGAAGAAGGAGATCCGCCATGAACGATCTTCAAGATGGGCCGGCCAGATCTCGATCACATCGCCCTTGCGACGGAACGAGCCGCGCTGAAATGCCTGATCGTTCCGGTTGTACTGCATTTCCGTGAAGGACCGGAGCAACTCCTGCTGATCGTATTTTTCTCCACGATCAATATCGCAGGTCATCTCGGTGTAGGTTTCCGCTGATCCAATGCCGTAGATGCAGGATACCGAAGCCACAATGACGACATCATCCCGCTCAAAAAGAGCCCGGGTTGCGGCATGACGCATGCGATCAATATGTTCATTGATCTGCGCTTCCTTGTCGATGTAGGTATCAGTGCGCGGTACATAGGCTTCGGGCTGGTAGTAGTCGTAATAGCTGACAAAATACTCGACGGCGTTGTTTGGGAAGAATGACTTGAACTCGCCATAGAGCTGTGCCGCCAGCGTCTTGTTGGGCGCAA